>JBOFFB010000317.1:0-7382 GCA_051648385.1 Allobosea sp. | reverse complement strand
CGCGGTTGCATCGTCGCTGCGCTTCCAGCGTGGTTTGAGCTGGCCCTCGGGATCAGTCTGATGTTCGAATCGTCGCAAGGCAAGACCGATTCCGGCAAGCCCGTCCACCTCGGCAGCTGCCATCATCGCCGCAGGGCTGCCATAGAGGCCATAGCGCAACTCGGCAGCGGCAAACCCGTCCGTCATCAGCAGAACGGCAATCTCTTCACCGGCGACATGGGCCTGGCTGAGATGCTTCAGGAAGCCCCGATCCGGTGACAGGATCATCGCCTCGTTTGGCGCAAGTGCAATCGCCCTTGAAGCCCGCAACTCGGCCAAGGCCTCTGGCTGGCGGTAGCGCTGCGCCGGATCACCGCCCTGGCCCAACCGGGTCACGAGGCTGGCTTCCGCCTCTTCGCTCATCGCAGTGGCGCCAAAGGCGAGCAGCGGCCCAGCTCCCGTCCGCACAATGGCACGGCAATCACCCACCCACGTGAGTGCGACGCCTTGCTGTGTGGCGCTGGCCAGCACGAACGCGCCGCAAGGCAACTCCCATGCAGCCTCAACGTTCCGCAAGCGCTCTGCCTCGAAACTGGCAATCAGGTTATCGCTCACGGCTGACATCAGTTCGACCGGATCAGACATGACAGCATTGCGGGTCAGCGCTTCGTGAGCCCGCTGCGCCAGCCACGCGGCATCACTGCCCACACCCATGAACGGCTCGCCGAGACCGGTCGCGCCGTCAATCACCCAAGCGTGAGGCCCGGCAAGCCCAAGCCGGTCTTCATTCGCCCTGTCTCGAGAGGTGCCAAGACTGATCTGGTCGATGACTTCGATAATGGCCATGCTACTCGGCGACCTCGCGCGGCTTCATCGGGCGACGCGCCAGCACCTGTTTCAGGAAGCGTCCGGTATGGCTGGCGGCCGACTTCGCGATATCTTCCGGTGTGCCCTGTGCCACGACCATGCCGCCGCCATCACCACCTTCGGGGCCCATGTCGATGACCCAATCGGCTGTCTTGATGACCTCAAGATTATGCTCGATGACGACCACGCTGTTGCCCTGATCGACCAGCTCGTGCAGCACCTCCATCAGCTTGGCGACATCGTGGAAATGCAGGCCAGTGGTCGGCTCGTCAAGGATGTAAAGCGTGCGCCCGGTGGCGCGCTTGGCCAGCTCCTTCGAGAGCTTGACGCGCTGCGCCTCACCACCCGACAACGTGGTCGCCTGTTGGCCGACCTTGATGTAATCAAGACCGACGCGCGCCAGCGTCTCCATCTTGTCGCGGATGCCGGGCACAGCCTTGAACAGGCTGGCGGCTTCTTCGACAGTCATATCAAGCACATCGGCGATCGAGTGCTCACGGAACTTCACCTCAAGTGTCTCGCGGTCATAGCGTTTGCCCTTGCAGACGTCGCAGGTGACGTAGACATCGGGCAGGAAGTGCATCTCGATCTTGATGACGCCGTCGCCCTGGCAGGCCTCGCAGCGTCCGCCCTTGACGTTGAACGAGAACCGCCCTGGCTGATAGCCGCGCACCTTGGCTTCCGGCAATTGAGCAAACCACTCGCGTATCGGCGTGAAGGCGCCGGTGTAGGTCGCCGGGTTCGAACGCGGCGTGCGCCCGATCGGCGACTGGTCGATGTCGATGACCTTGTCGAGATGCTCGAGCCCTTCGAGCCTGTCGAATGGCGCAGGGTGTTCGATCGAGCCGTTGAGCTTGCGCGCCACGGCCTTGTAGAGAGTGTCGATCACCAGCGTTGACTTGCCGCCGCCAGAGACGCCGGTGATGCAGGTGAAGGTGCCGAGCGGCAGTTCGATTGTGACATTCTTGAGGTTGTTGCCGCGCGCACCGGACAGTTTCAGCACCCTGCCCTTTTGCGGCTTGCGGCGCTTGGGCGGGATCGGCACCGACATCTCACCGGTGAGATATTTGCCGGTCAGCGAGGCTGGATTGGCCATCACCTCGGCGGGCGTACCGCGCGCCACGATCCTGCCACCATGGATGCCAGCGCCGGGCCCGACATCGACCACATAGTCAGCCTGCAACACTGCATCCTCGTCATGCTCGACGACGATGACAGTGTTGCCGAGATCACGCAGGCGGCGCAGCGTGCCGAGCAATCTCTCGTTGTCGCGCTGGTGCAGACCAATCGACGGCTCGTCGAGCACATAAAGCACGCCAGTGAGGCCGGACCCAATCTGGGAAGCAAGCCGAATGCGCTGGCTTTCGCCGCCCGACAATGTGCCGGACGCGCGCGCCAGCGTGAGATACTCAAGCCCGACATCGAGCAGAAAAGTCAGCCGGTCGCGGATTTCCTTGAGAATGCGGGCGGCGATCTCGTTTTGCTTCGAGCTGAGTTTTGGGGGCAGTTCCTCGACCCAGACCAGTGCATCACGCACTGAAAGCTTCGTGATTTCGCCGATGTGCCGCATGGCAACCTTGACCGCCAGCGCCTCGGGCTTGAGCCGGAAACCGCTGCAGGTGGCGCAAGGTGTCTCGCTCATGTAGCGGCCAATTTCATCGCGCGCCCAATCTGACTCGGTTTCGCGATAGCGCCGTTCAAGGTTGGTGATCACGCCTTCGAACGGCTTGTTGACCTCATAAGATCGCAGACCGTCATCGTAGGCAAAACGCACGGCCTCAGAGCCGGTGCCGTACATCAAGAGCTTGCGAACAGTCTCCGGCAGCTCAGACCACGGCTTGGTCAAAGGGAAGCTGAAATGGCGCGAGAGCGCTGTCAGCGTCTGATTGTAATAAGGCGAGGTCGATTTGGCCCACGGCGCGATCGCGCCTTTCTTCAACGTTGCCGAATGGTCCGGCACGACCATGTCAGGATCGATGCGCATTTCGTGTCCAAGGCCATCGCATTTTGGGCAAGCACCGAACGGATTGTTGAACGAAAACAGCCTCGGCTCGATCTCGGCAATGGTAAAACCTGACACCGGGCAGGCGAACTTCGACGAGAAAATCGTCATCCGCGCCTGACCCTTGTCGTCCTTTTCGTCGGCATATTCGATGGTGGCGAGGCCATCCGCCAGCTCAAGTGCCGTCTCGAAGCTCTCCGCCAGCCGTGCGGCGATATCGGCGCGCACCACGAGGCGATCCACCACCACATCGATGTCATGCTTCAGCTTCTTGTCGAGCGTGGGCGCGTCTGTGATCTCGTAGAACTGGCCGTTGATCTTGACACGCTGGAAGCCACGTTTCTGATAGTCGGCCAATTCCTTGCGGAACTCGCCCTTGCGGCCGCGCACCACCGGAGCCAGCAGAAAAAGCCGTGTCTTTTCGGGCAAGGCCAGCACGCGATCGACCATCTGGCTGATGGTCTGGCTCTCGATCGGCAAACCTGTCGCAGGCGAATACGGGATACCGACGCGGGCCCAGAGCAGCCGCATGTAATCGTAGATTTCGGTGACGGTGCCGACCGTGGACCGGGGATTCTTCGAAGTGGTCTTTTGCTCGATCGAAATCGCCGGCGACAACCCGTCGATCTGGTCGACATCAGGCTTCTGCATCATTTCGAGGAACTGGCGCGCATAGGCCGACAGCGATTCGACATAGCGGCGCTGGCCCTCCGCATAAATCGTGTCAAAAGCGAGCGACGACTTGCCCGAACCCGACAGGCCTGTGAAGACGACAAGCTTGTCGCGCGGTATCGACAGATCGACGTTCTTGAGATTGTGCTCGCGCGCACCCCTCACCGTGATCAGACGGGCATTCGGGTCCGCCAGCAGGTTCTTGTCGAACAGGTCTTCGATCGGGTCGCGCGTCCGGGCCATCTTGCACTCTGCAACAGTCGTCTATTCACGATGATTTAGGGTGCAATACAGCACAGGCCAGCTTGCCACGAGCGCAGATTGCCGCAGGCGTGACCTCTGTGGACTATTCTGCGGCAACCGGTATGCGCAACTGTCCACGCCCTGCAAGGATCCGCCGCTCGTCTTCACTGGCAAAATGCTGATCCCAGTGGGCAACGCGTGGCTCTACGATCCGTTTCCACACGGAAGGCACGAACGAGATCACGATCATGGTCTTGTAACCAAAAGGCAGAAGCGGTGCAGTGATATCCGCTTCGAGCGCCCAGAAGGGTTTGGAGGCAAACATATGGTGGTTGGAGTGGCGTGGCAGGTTGTAAAGAACGGCATTCGAAATGTTGTGATAGCAATTCCAGGAGTGCCGCGGCTCGACGCGCGCACCGGGCGCGCGGACCAGACCGTAGTGCTCGACGTAGTTGACGAGCTCAAGATAGATCTTGCCCTGGATCGCCATCAGCAAGAAGACGACAAGCCCGAGCCAGCCTGCGAGCAGGTAGGCGGCAACAGCTATGGCAAGCGACATCAGCTGCCCCCGCAGCGCAATGTTATGGTGTGAAACAACTGGTTGCCCACGGCGCAACAAGCGTGCCTTTTCGATGCCGAAAGCGTTGATGAACTGCCCGAATGTCGAGCGGACCACAAAGGCCAGCACATATTCACCGCGCCGGGCCGAAGCCGGGTCGCGCTCGGTGCAGACGTAGCGATGGTGGCCATGAATGTGCTCGATCGCAAAGGTTGTATCGAGGCTGAAGGCCAGCAGCCAGCGACTATGGAGCCAGGCCACAACATTGCCGGTGCGGTGCATCAATTCATGGGAAACGTTGATGCCAGCCCCGCCGTAAAACAGCCCACCAAGCACGATGAGCCCCGCTATGGACCAAGGCCCCGTCGCCGCGCGGCTTGTTGCGAGATCGAACCCGAGCGCGCTCCAGATAGCCGAAAAATCTATGATTCCGTCAGCAGGTGCCAGAAGGCCCAACATCAGCACTGTCGCGACAGCTATGATGGGCAAAGTGGCATACAGGTTGATGTCGTAGAACCCCTGCCCGCGCGTACCAAGACTGTCGACATCGTCGCCTGAGTGTTCATCCGCAACCGTCACCAACAGCGCGGTACCCGCATACACAGCCCACGCCCAGGGACCGCCGGCCAGGATCGCAACAATCCATAGCAGCATCAGCAGGTTCATCGTGCCATAGCGGGCAATTCTGAGCATCGGCTATCCTTGTTCGGAGCGTCTGAGACCGTTCTCCCCAACAGAGTGGAATGAACATAGCAAGAACATCTTGATTTCTGCAAGCCAATTCTTTTAAGTGCATCGAACAGGGCGCAAGCATGTGCGCAGCAGACCAAGAAGCGGAGTAGCGGCATGTCAGGCAGCGTCAACAAAGTCATCCTTGTCGGCAATCTGGGCAAGGACCCCGAAGTGCGCCGCATGCAGAGCGGCGATGCCGTGGTCAATTTTAGTCTCGCGACCACAGAAAGCTGGCGCGACAAGGCCACCGGCGAGCGCAAGGACAAAACCGAGTGGCATGATGTGGTGATCTTCAACGAGAACCTCGCCAAAGTGGCGGAAAGCTATCTGAAGAAGGGATCGAAGGTCTACATCGAGGGGCAGCTCCAGACCCGCGAATGGGATGACCAACAGACCGGGCAAAAGCGTCGCCGGACCGAAATCGTGCTGCAGAAGTATCGCGGCGAGCTGACCCTGCTCGACAGCCGCAACCGCGGCGATTCGGGTGAAGCTGGTGGCGGCATGGTCGAGGATCGCTCCGGCGGCGGCAATTTCGGACGATCGAGCCCGATGGAGCGCCGACCAGCAGCCCCCGCTGGTCGCGCGTCAACACTTGATGACGACATTCCATTCTGAGATCGGACGGACACGCTGTGAGCACATTTCAGGCGAGCCTGTGCAACGTCGAGCCGTTGATCGATTGGGTTGCACTTGAAAGTCCGACGCGGCACATCTCCGGCGTCAATGCCATGATGGACCTCGTGGTGGCAGCAGTGGCCGAGACGCCGATCGCGGTGGAGCGCATTGTTGGGCGAGACGGCCTCGGCGATGCGGTCATCCTTCGGGCTGGCCCGCAACTCCGGCAACCAGGTCTGCTGGTGTTGTCGCATCTCGACACGGTTCATCCTGTCGGCACAGCGGCGCGGGAATTACCCATTCGTATCGAAGGCGACCGGCTTTACGGGCCCGGTGTCTATGACATGAAGGGCGGCGCATGGTTTGCCCTTGAGGCATTCAAGGATGCCGCGCGGACAGTTCAGACGCCGATCAGCTTCCTGTTCACGCCGGACGAGGAAATCGGCAGCCCGACGACCCGTTCGATCATCGAAGCAGAAGCTCGCAAGGCCAGCCACGTGCTGGTGACCGAGCCGGCGCGTGATGGCGGGCGCATCGTGACATCGCGCAAAGGGGTCGGACGTTTCGAGGTCACGATCGAAGGTCGCCCGGCTCATTCCGGCTCACGACATCAGGACGGGCGCAGTGCCATTCGCGAGGCTGCGCGCCAGATCCTCGCTATCGAGGCCATGACGGACTACGCACGCGGCGTCACGGTGACTGTGGCGCTGATCACTGGCGGCACCGCCCCAAATGTCATTCCGCAACATGCCTGGTTCACTGTCGATCTGCGCGTCACGACCGTGGCCGATGGCGATGCTTTCGAAAAGCAGCTTCTGGGTCTTCGATCCCATGATCCGGATGTCAAGGTGAGGGTGTTCGGTTCCATGAACCGGCCGCCTTACGAGAAGAACAAGGATGTGGCAGCGCTGTTCGAGCACGCACGCGGGCTGGCGAGCGGTATTGGTTTCGATCTTCAGGATTGCCCGATGACGGGTGGTGGATCGGATGGCAATTTCTCGGCAGCGCTGGGCGTTCCAACGCTGGATGGACTGGGAATCGACGGCGACGGAGCTCATACTCTGGCGGAATATGGACTGATCTCATCGATCGTGCCGCGCCGCGAGTTGATGAAGCAGTTGCTTTTGAGCCTGTAGGTCAGACTGTCCGTGCCGCAGCCTTCACGCCGTCCACGACGAATTGAACGGCCATGGCAGCGAGGATGACGCCCAGAAGGCGCGTGAGCACCACATTTCCGGTAACACCAAGCATGCGTGAAATCGGCGTTGCCATGAAAAACGTAAGCGTGCACGACACAACCACGAGCGCGGCGATGCCAACCAGAAGGCTGAGCATGACCACGTTGCCATCAGCACGGCTGGCGAGCAGCATCATGGCCGTGAGTGCGCCCGGCCCCGCCATCAAGGGAATGGCCAGCGGGAAAGCTGCGACATTCTGGATGTGATCCTTGGTGATCGCGACATCAGCGGTGTTCTGCTTGCGCTCGTTGCGGCGCTCGAAAACCATCTCGAAAGCGATCCAGAACAGCAAGAGCCCGCCTGCAATGCGGAAAGCTGGCAACGAAACGCCAATCACGCGCAGCAGCTGGTCACCGACCAGCGCAAAGAACGCCAGCAGCCCGAAGGCGATGATCGAGGCGCGGATGGCGACGATCTTGCGCTCTGCATCCGACATGCCGCGTGTCACCGAAAGGAAAATCGGGGCAAGACCCGG
>JBOFFB010000316.1:0-17156 GCA_051648385.1 Allobosea sp. | reverse complement strand
GAGTGCACCCGCATGGGCCTCTGGATCGGCGAGCGGCTCAACCAGATGGAGGGCCAGGTGCGCTTTTTCCTGCCAGAGGGCGGCGTCTCCGCCCTTGATGCACCCACCAAGCCATTCCATGATCTGACCGCGCGGGCCGCCCTGTTCACTGCCATCGAGCGGACCGTGCGTCAGACCGCGTCGCGCCAGATCATCAAGCTGCCGCACCACATCAACGCGCCGGAGTTCGCGGCAGCACTGGTGGCGGCATTCCAGTCTCTCCACGGCACAAGCCGCATCAAGCGCAGCAAAGCAGCAAACACATGATACCTCGCCAGAAAATTCTCGACCGTTTCCGTGACATGATGGCGAAAGGTATCCCCATCATCGGCGGCGGCGCGGGCACAGGCCTCTCCGCCAAATGCGAGGAAGCGGGCGGCATCGACCTGATCGTGATCTACAATTCCGGTCGTTATCGCATGGCCGGGCGCGGTTCGCTGGCAGGCCTGCTGGCCTATGGCGACGCCAATCAGATCGTGGTCGATATGGCCCGCGAAGTGCTACCGGTGGTCAAGCACACCCCGGTGCTGGCCGGTGTCAACGGCACCGATCCATTCCGCGACATGGACATCTTCCTTGATGAGCTAAAGCGCATCGGCTTTTCGGGCGTGCAGAACTTCCCGACGGTCGGCCTGATCGACGGTACTTTTCGGGCCAATCTCGAAGAAACTGGCATGTCCTACTCGCTGGAGATCGACATGATCGCCATGGCGCACGCCAAGGACATGCTGACCACGCCGTATGTCTTCAACACCGAAAACGCAGCCGCGATGACGAAGGCGGGGGCGGACATCATCGTCTGCCACCTTGGCCTCACCACCGGCGGCAGCATCGGGGCGTCCACCGCGCTCACACTCAAGCAGTGCCCGGCGCTGGTCGATGAGTGGGCGGAGGCCGCCTTGCGTGTCAATCCGAAGGCGATCGTGCTGGTCCATGGCGGGCCGGTGGCGACGCCCGAAGATGCCGATTTCGTTCTCAAGAACACCAGCAACTGCCACGGTTTTTATGGCGCATCCTCGATGGAGCGTCTGCCGACCGAGGTGGCGCTGACCGAAATGACCCGCGCCTTCAAGCGCATCAAAGGCAAGTAATAAGTGCGCACGCGCCGATACTGGAGGAACGACACATGACAGGGCAATTGATCGGCCAGCTGATCCTCTGGCTCATCATCGCAGTGGTGGCCATCGCCATCATCTATGTGGTGATGCAGTGGCTCTACAAGCGCTCCACCAAGGAGATCGCCTTCGTACGAACCGGCTTTCTCGGCGAGAAAGTCGTGATCGATGGCGGCGCCTTTGTCTGGCCCATCGTACATGACATCACGCCGGTGAACATGAACACCCAGCCGCTGAAGGTGTCGCGCACCAAAAGCGAAGCGCTGATCACCAAGGATCGCATGCGTGTCGATGTGGAGGCCGAGTTCTATGTGCGCGTGCAGCCAGAGCGCCGCGCCGTTGCCATGGCCGCGTCAACACTGGGCCGCAAGACGCTGGAGCCCGAAAGCCTGCATGCGCTTCTCGCCGGCAAGTTCGAGAGCGCCATGCGCGCCGTCGCTGCCGAAATGGATATGAGCGGCATGCACGAAAACCGCTCGAACTATGTCGAGCGAGTGCGCGCGGCTGTGCAGGAAGACCTCTCGCACAATGGTCTTGAGCTTGAGTCTGTCGCCATCCTCGACATTGACCAGACCAGCCTCGAATTCTTCAATCCATCCAACCGCTTCGACGCCGAAGGCCTGACGGTTCTGATCAAGGACATCGAGTCCCGTCGCAAGCTGCGCAACGACATCGAGCAGGACGCGATGATCCAGATACGGTCACGCAATCTGGAGGCCGAAAAGCAATCGCTCGAGATCGATCGCGCCAGTGAGGAAGCCAGGCTTGAGCAAGAGCGCGATATAGAATTCCGCCGCGCCAAGCAGCGTGCCGAGTTGTCCCGTGAGCGCGCCGAGCGCGAAACCGAGGCCGAATCTGCCCAGATCACCGCGCGCGAAACCATCGAGAAGGCGCGTATCGCCAATGATCGTGGCATTGCGGAAGCCCGCATCGCTTCGGAAGGCGATATCCGCAGCCGCGAGATTGCTAAATCAAAGGCCATAGAAGGTGAGGAAATCGCAGCGCAGGAGCACATCCAGACCGCCCGCATCCTGCAGGAGCGCGCGCTGAAGGAAGCCCGCATCGTCAACGAGCAGGAGACGTCGGCCCGCGAGATCGAGCGAACCCGCACGCTGGAAGCAGCCGAGATTGCTGCCCGCGAAGGCACGGAACGTGCTCGCATCGCGCAGGAACAGGCCATCACCGAGGCCCGCATTGCGCGGGACAAGGAAACCCAGGGCCTCGAAATCGAACGCCAGCGCTCGACCGACCAGGCCGAGATTGCCGCCCGCGAACAGACCGAGAGAGCCCGCATGGCGCAGACGCTGATCCTGACGCAAACCCGGATCAAGGGCGAAGAAGACATCCGCCGCCGCGAGATCGCCCGTCAGCAAGGCCTCGACGAGGCGGAAATCACGGCCCGCGAAACCACCGAAAAGTTGCGCATCGCTCAGGCGTCGAACGTTTCCGAGCAGCGCATTTCCGAGGACCTGCGCATCCGGGGATTGGAGATCGAGCGCCAGCAGACCATTGAAGCCGCGCAGATTTCGGCTGACCAGACCATCCGTAGCCAGACCATCACCCGTGACAAGGTGCTGGAAGAAGCCGAGATTGGACGCCGCGAATCCACTGAAAAAGCACGTATCGTCGCCGAACTCGGCCTCGAACAGGAGCGCATCGCCAGCCAGCAAAGCCGCGAAGTGTCTGACATCAACCGGAAGCGCGAGGTCGAGGCCGCCGAGGAAACCCGTGTGGTCGAACTCGCCTCGAAGAAATCCGCTCGCGCCAACGCCGAGGCCGAGGTGCGCAAGGTGCAACTCGCCGCGCAGGCATCGGTGGAAACCGCCGAGGTCGAGCGCGACCGCACGGTCGAAGCTGCCAAGGTCGAGCGCCGCCAGTCGCTCGAACAGCTGGAGATCGCCCGCGTGCAGGCCCTGCGCGAGGCGGAAATCGAAAGCCGCGAGGATGTCGAGCGCACCCGCATCGCCTCCGAGCGCGGGCTTGATGAGATCCGCATCAGTCACGAGACCGAGCGCCGCAAGCTCGAGGTCGAGCGTGAGAAGACGGTCGAGACGGCCCAGATGGACAAGGCCATCACGCTCTACAAGAAGTCGCTGGAAGAGTCCGGTGCCCGCGCCGCTTCCGACAAGGCCAAGGCCGACGCGATGACCGCCGAGGAGCAGGTCAAGACCGTGCGCGAAACCGAGACTGCCAAGCGCCGCAAGGTGATCGATGTGCTGATGGCGCAGAAGTCCGCCGAGGAGCAGACCATCGCCTCCGGTGCCGAGAAGGTGCGCAGCGCGGTGGAAGCCGAGGCCCAACGCCTGCTCAACGAGGCCGAGAACGTCCTCACCGATCCGGCCCGGATGTCGCTGTTCAGGCGCAAGCTGCTCGAGCATGTCGAGGGCATCGTCGCGGCGTCGGTCAAGCCGCTGGAGAAGATCAGCGATATCAGGATCGTCCAGTTGGATGGTGCCAACGGTGGCAGCAACAACGAGAGCCGCGGCAGCCCAACCGACGAGGTGATCAATTCTGCCTTGCGCTACCGTGTCCAGGCACCTTTGATCGACAGCCTGCTCGCGGACATCGGCATCGACGGCTCTAACCTCGCCAAGCAAGGCGGGTTGATCCGCGAGGCCTCGGACATGCAGCGGGTGGCTGCTGATGCAAAGAAATCAGCTGCCCCAAAACCTGACGCAGAAGGCAAGTCTTCAGAAGGCAAGAAGTAAATGGCACGCGTCTACGTTTCTTCCATCATCGATGCGCCGGTCGCCAAGGTCTGGGCCAAGGTGCGGGACTTCAACGCGCTTCCGCGCTGGGTTCCGGCCGTGCGTGAAAGCCGCATTGAGAATGGCGAGCCCGCCGACAAGGTTGGCTGTGTCCGCGATTTCTATCTGAACAACGGCGATCACTTGCGCGAGAAGTTGCTGGGGCTGTCGGACTACGACATGTTCTGCACCTATTCGATCCTTGAATCGCCGATGCCGCTGACCGACTACATCGCAACCTTGCGGCTGACGCCGGTGACCGATGGCGACAAGACCTTCGCAGAGTGGACAGCCGAGTTCGAGTGCGCGCCGGAAGTGGCAGCTGATCTCGTCAACGGTATCGGCACGAATGTCTTCCAGGCAGCGTTTGACTCGCTCAAGCGCCAGATGGTGAGCTGAGCCTCACGATTGAGGAACAGGGACTAAACGGAACAATAGAGCCAACTTGGGAGGGTTAGATGAACAAGACAGCATTTTTTGCAACGGCACTTCTCTTGACCACCGGGGCTGCCAACGCGCAGGGCAAACCGCCACTTCCGCCACTCGTCATGCAGCCAAATGCAGAACGCGTTACGTTTGAGCACATCGATGCGTTGAACGTGTGCGACTGGAACAGGTTGATGGCTCAGTATCCGGAAGAGGTGCTCATCATTCTGCCAAATGGAGCTTGGGTTGAGGGTCGGCGTGCAGTCGGCGATGTTTTTACCGGCTTTTGTAAGTCTCGTGCTGAAGGTGGTTTCAAGGGAGCGACCTTCATCGCCGAGAAGGTCAAGACTGTTGGTGGGACCGTCAACGTCTCGTGGCGTGTCGAAGCTGACTGGCTGGCGGAACCATACAAAGGCGCTGATGCGTACGTGACCCAAGATGGGTTGATGTATGTTCAGGTCACGACCTTCAATCCTGCCGAAATGAAGTTCAAGAAGTAAGGCATTGCGGTGATGGTCAAAATCGTCAAAAGCACGGTTCTCAACGCACCCGTCGAAGCGGTGTGGGCGGTGCTGCGCGATTTCAATGGCCATGACCAGTGGCACCCGGCGGTGGCCGACAGCATGATCGAGCGCGGCCACCCTTCCGACAAGGTTGGCTGCGTTCGCAAGTTTCATCTGGCTGATGGTTCGGAACTGCGTGAGCTGCTGCTCACCATGTCCGATGCCGACATGGCATTTTCGTATTGCCTGCATGAGACGCCGGTGCCGCTGCTGAACTACGTCGCCCACGTCCGCCTCGCGCCCGTTACCGATGGTGACCGCACCTTCTGGCATTGGGAAAGCCGCTTCGACACACCGCCAGGCCGCGAAGATGAGCTGAAAACCATGGTGGCCGAGAACATCTATCAGGGTGGCTTTGACGCCATCCGCGCGCATATGGGCCTTGGAGGCTGACATGAGGGTCGCAAGCGATGAGAGTTGAAAGTTACGGAACGCTGGGCGAAGCTGCCCGCGCCATGGGGCCAGATGCTGTGTTCATGGCAGGTGGCACGCTGGTGATGCGCGACATCAATGCCGGCACATCTGCCAGCCGCATCGTGCGCAGCGCCGACCCGGTCTTGACCGAAATCCGCGCCACTGGCGATGGTTTCAGCCTGGGTAGCGGTGTGACGATGGCGCAGGTTCTGGCGCATCGCGACCTTGGCTTTCTCGTGCCGGTGGCACGTTCCGTCGGTGGCCCGCAGGTGCGCAACATGGCCACCATCGGCGGCAACATCTTCGCCCATCATCCCTATGGCGATTTTGCCGTGGCCTTGTTGGCGCTCGGCGCGCGTGTGGTTATGGCGGGCCAAGGCGGTGCCAAGCCGCTCGATGACCTCCTGCGCGAGCGTGGCCGAAGTGGCACCAGCCCGATCATCGCTGCGATCGAGGTGCCTCGCCCGCGTGATCCGCGCGCCTTTGCCTTTGCCAAGGTCAGCCGCATCAAGCCCAAGGGCGTCTCGATCATGTCGATTGCGGCGCACCTGCCGCTTGAAGGTGGCCGCATCCGGGGCGCACGCATCGCGTTCGGTGCAATGGCTGCGACGCCGCTTCGGGCCTCCGCCGCCGAGCGTGTGCTGGAGGGCCAGAGCCTCGATGCAGCGACCATCGCCCGCGCCGCCCAACTCGCTTGCGACGGGCTTGATCCGCCGACCGACGCGCTGGCCTCGGCCTGGTATCGGCGCGAGGTGGCTGGCACGCATCTCAAGCGCCTTCTCGAAAAGATGGAGCGCGGCTGATGGCCAAGAAACCCGTCACCTTCACGCTCAACGGTTCGGAGCGCGCGGCGTTTGCCGAAGAGGGCCTGAACCTGCTGGAGTTCCTGCGCCGCGGCGTGGGCGATCTCAGCCCCAAATATGGCTGCGGCCAAGGCACTTGCGGGGCCTGCACCGTGATCATCGACGGCGAGACGCACTTGTCCTGTCTCACGATGGCGGACGCCGTGCAGGGCAGGAAGGTCGAGACGGCCTCGGGTCTCGCCAATGGCAAGGTGCACCCGTTGCAGGAGGCCTTCATGGAGCATTTTGCCGCCCAATGCGGCTACTGCACGCCCGGCATGCTGATGTCGGCCAAGGTGCTGCTCGACCGCAACCCGGCACCGACGCGGACCGAGGTGATCGAGGCCATCTCGGGCAATTTGTGCCGCTGCACCGGCTATGAGCCCATCATCGACGCCATCATGGCAACTGCCAATGGGAGAGCGAGAGCATGATCGAGTTCCGCAAGGAGTTCTTCGCCAACGAACGCGATGACAATCTCAACGAGATCGGCAAGCCGACACGGCGGCAGGATATCCTCGGCCACGTCACTGGCCGCTCGCCCTATTTCGATGACCACCTGTTCGAGGGGCTGCTGCACATCCGCTGCGTTCGCAGCCCGCATCACCACGCCCGCATCCGCCGCATCGATACTTCAGCTGCAGAGAAGATGCCCGGCGTGGTTCGCGTGCTGCTCGGCAGGGATGTGCCGTTCAACCTCAACACGCTGCTCAGCCTGCTCGATTTCGGCCTCGATGACGAGCCGGTGCTCTCCGAAACCAAGGTCGCCTACAAAGGCGAGCCGGTCGCAGCCATCGTGGCCGAGAGCGAGGCGCAGGCGCGCGCGGCAGTCCTGGCAGTCAATGTCGAGTGGGAAGTTCTGCCGCACGTGCTCGACGTCGAGGATGCGGTGAAGCCCGGCGCGCCCACGGTGTGCGATGTCTACCCCACCAACAAGTTCATCTACCACGGCAAGTTCGACCACCAGAAGCTGCGCTATGGCGATGTCGAGGAGGCGTTTTCTCGCGCCGACCACATCGTCGAAGGCCGCTACCAGATGTCACCGATCGAGCAGGCCCCGATGGAGACCTGCGGGGCCATCGCAGCACCTGAAGTCAACGACCGCTTTGTCTGCTTCACCTCGACGCAAGGGCTGTTCTTCTCGCTCGGCACCGCCGCGAAGCTGCTCACGATGCCATCGAGCCGCCTGCATTTCGTCGGCGGTACAGTCGGCGGCGGGTTCGGCGGCAAGGTCGACTCGATGCACGAGCCGCTTGCGATCCTCGGCGCGATGCTCACCGGGCGGCCCTGCAAATATGCCTGGGACCGCGAGGAGGAAATGCAGGTCGGCGCGCCGCGTGGAGCCGAGCGCTGGTACATCAAGGACGGCATTGCGCGTGACGGGCGCATCCTGGCGCGCAAGTTCACTGGCTATTTCGATAGCGGTGCCTATACGCGGCTGTCGTCCTACGCGATCATCAAGGGCGTCGGCCATCTGCCGGGGCCATACACGATCCCGAATGTCTATGCCGACGTGTTCTGCGTCTACACCAACCGAACCCCGGCCACTGCCATGCGCGGCTTTGGCATCACCGGTGTCGATTTCGCCATCGAGGCGCATATGGACAAGGTCGCAGAGACAGTGGGGTTAAATCCCATCGACCTGCGCATTCTCAACTCCTACCGCGATGGCGACATGAAGGCGCATCGCCGCCTTGCCAAGAATTGCGCGCTGGTGGAGTGCTGCCAGGTCGTGGCCGAGAAGGGCGGGGTTGCGCTGTCGCCGGCCTCTCGCGCCGCGACTTCGCTCATCGATGGCGGCGGCGAGCGTGCACGCCTGCCGGCCAGAACGGCAACTGATCAGAATGGCGCTGTCAGCGGCTATCGTGGCGGCGATTACGGCAAGAAAAGTGGCAGCAAAGCCGCGTCGCAACCCCTGGCAATTCCTGTTGCCGCATCTGCTCCAGCCTACGCCAACCCGCCGCAGCGGCCAGCCACACCGGCCTACCAGCCGCCGGCAGCATCGCCGCCAGCAACCCCATCACCCGCACCGCCGCCAGCCCCCGCTGCTGATACTGCGCGCCATGGCGCGCTTCGCTTCTCTTCCCTTTCCGGCTTCAGGAGGCGTTGATGGCCATGCATCGCGGGCGCGGCTTTGCGTCCATCAACTATCCCATCGGCATGAACCTCGGCGGCGACCCGTCGCAGGCGCTGGTTCACTCCAATCCGGACGGCAAGTTCACCGTTGCGCTGTCGTCGATCGATCTCGGCCAGGGCATGAAATCGGTGACCCGGCAGATTGCGGCGGAAACACTCGGCATCCCGGTTGCGGATGTCTATGTCGACACGGCTGACTCGGACACCGGCCCGCACTGCATGGGCTCGTTTGCCTCGCGCGGTACACACCGTGTCGGCAATGCCGTGATCCAGGCTGCGCAGGAGGCGCGGGCCGTGATGCTTGAGGCGGCGGCCGAAGAACTTGAAGTCGACGCGTCCGATCTCGTCACCGACGGGCGCGGCAACATCCACGTCAAGGGTGCCCCCTCGCGCAGCATCACCACCATGGCAGCCTGCCAGGCGGCGCAGTTCAAGCAGGGGCGCACGGTCTCGGGGCGCGGCATCTTCCTGATACCGCTCTCGGAGGTCGATCCGGACACCGGCGAGATGACGCCCGTGTCCTGCTTCGCCCATGCCGCGATGCTGGTCGAGGTCGAGGTCGATGACGAGACGGGCGAGGTCTCGGTGCTCGACATGCAGTCCGCCTACGAGCTTGGCAGGGCGCTCAACCCAAAACTGGTCGAGCAGCAACTGATGGGCGGGGCCTGGATGGGCATGAGCCACGCGCTCTGGGAAACCACCGAGCCTTATTATCCTGACCGTGCCAATGGCCCGGTCGATTTCAACCACTACCTGATGCCCGGGCCGGGTGATCTGGCCCCGCACCACATCTCGGTGCTGGAGCGGCCCGCGCCAGACGGCCCGTTTGGCGGCAAGGGTCCCGGCGAGATGTGCGCCAACCCGGTGCTGCCTGCGGTGGCGAATGCGGTCTATGACGCCGTCGGCGTGCGCATCGACGATCTGCCGATCACGCCTGAAAAGGTGCTGCGCGGCATCCGTGCCAATGGCGGGGCCAAGCCGAAAATGCGGCTGGGTAGGACGCGCTGAGCATGGTTGTTCGCCGCTCCATCATGGGCATTGACGGGCCGGAGCCATTGGCCCGCTCGCTGCGCGATGCGCAGTACATTGCCGATGAGGGGCTGGCGACGGCGGCGTATCTGGCGCTCGCGCTGGGCAAGCCGCTGCTGCTGGAGGGCGCGCCGGGCGTCGGCAAGACGGAAGCCGCCAAGGCGCTGGCCTCCGTGCTGGGGCGTGAGCTGGTCAGGCTGCAATGCTATGAGGGCATCGATGCCTCGGCTGCCATGTATGAGTGGAACTTTCCGCGCCAGATGCTGGCGATCCGGCAAGCGGGTGAGGCTTATGTCAACCTCTATGCCGATGAATATCTGGTGGCGCGCCCGATGCTGCAGGCCTTGCAGGCCCCGCGCGACCGGGTGCTGCTGATCGACGAAATTGACCGTTCGGACCACGAGTTCGAGGCTTTCCTGCTCGAATTCCTCTCCGATTTCACCATTTCGATTCCTGAGCGCGGCACCATCCGGGCGGCTGAACGCCCCGTGGTGATCCTCACCTCCAACCGCACGCGCGAGCTGCACGAGGCCTTGCGCCGCCGCTGTGTCTATCACTGGATCGGCTATCCGGACCCGGCGCTGGAGGCACAGATCGTGATGATGCGCGCCAGCATCGTCGCGCAGGACACCGCTTACCGGGTGGTTGCCGCTGTCGGAAAGCTGCGTGCCGAGCCGCTGGCCAAGCCGCCGGGCGTCGCCGAAACCGTGGAATGGGCCGAGGCCGCGACCGTGCTCAACGAGCAGGGCGTGGCCTGGCCGCGCGCCTTCGCCCGCGCCATCGGGGTGGTGCTCAAGGACCAGGACGATCTCGCCTTCATCGCACCGCGCCTTGACGCCATCCTGATGGGGACGGCAGCATGAGCGGCGTGTCCATCCTGCCCCGTCCACTGGTGCCGTTCATGGCCTTCGCGCAGATCTTGCGCGCGGCGGGTTTTGGCGTCGCGCCCGAACAGACAAATGCGCTGGTCGCTGCCGTGGGGCTGCTTGGCCCGAAAAGCCTGCGGGATATCCGCCGCGCCGCCCATGCCACGCTTGGCCCCGCACCCGAGCGCCGCGAGGAGTTCGATGCCCTGTTTGATGAGATTTTCCTCGGCCACATGCTCACGGCCGAAGCCTTCGGCGAGCCGGAGGATATGCCTGCCGCCTATGATGCCGGCGAGTTCGAGATGATGCCTGACGCTGGCGAGGAAGACCCGTCCGGCGCGGATGCTTCCGTGGCCGAGCGCCTGTTTGCCCGTCGCTTCGACGGTGATGAGAACGAAGCACTGCGCGCCTTTGCCCGTGCGGTGCCCGCTGCTTTGCCGCGCCGCCGTGCGCGGCGCATGACGAGCGGCAAGGGCCGCCTCGCAGATCCGCGCCGAGCCTTTCGCGAGATGATGCGCAAGGATGGCGAGATCACCTCGCTGCCGCGCCGCATCCGGCAGATGCGTCAGCGCCGCGTGTTGCTGCTTGTGGACGTCTCGGGTTCGATGAAGGCGGGGACGGACGGCGCACTCAGGCTTGGCCATGTGCTGGTGCAGGCCGCAGAACAGGTCGAAGTGTTCACACTCGGCACCCGGCTCACCCGCGTGACGCGGGCGCTGAAGCACCGCAACCGCGATCAGGCGTTGGCTTTGGCGTCGGGGCTGGTGGCGGATTGGGATGGCGGCACGCGGCTCGGCGAAGCCTTGCAGGTGTTCCTGTCGGTGCCGCGCTTCGCCGGTTTTGCGCGCGGGGCGCTGGTTGTCGTGCTGTCTGATGGGCTGGAACGTGGCGGGCCTGAAGCGCTGATTTCGGCCATGCAGCGGCTCCATGGCCTCGCATGGTCGGTGCTGTGGTTGACGCCGCTCGCAGCTGACCGCACCTATCGGGCTGAGACGGGCGCGCTGAAAGCTATCCTGCCGATGATTGACCGGCTCGGTGATGGCGCATCCCCGCAGGCCATCGCTGCCGAGGTGCTCAGCTTTACCAAAGGCCAGCGCATGCCTGCCGTTCGATCATTGCGGGTGCCCGCATGAGGATCATCGACGCCCATTTCCACATCTGGCGGCAAGCTGACTTGCCGTGGCTGATGGGGCCGATGCAGCCGCGCATCTTCGGACCTTATGAGCCGATCCGCCGGGATTACCCGATGGCGGAATATCTCGCCGATGTGTCGGGCACCGGTGTTGAAAAGTCGATCTACGTGCAGGCCAATTGGCCGGTCGACCGCGCCGAGGCGGAGGTCGCCTGGGTCGAAAGCGTGGCGCTGGAGACGGGTTGGCCGCACGCCATTGTTGGTTATGCCGACATGACTGTGCCCGATGTGCGCCCGGCGCTTGACCGGCTGTCGCGCTATCCCCGTGTGCGCGGCATCCGGCAGCAATTCCACTGGCATGAGAAGCCGCTCTATCGCTTCGCTGCCGACGCTGACCTTTGCCGCAATCCAGTCGTTCATAAGAATGTGGCGCGGCTCGCAGACTATGGCTGGGCCTTCGATTTGCAGGTCTTTGCTGGCCAGATGGCAGGTGCGGCAGACCTCGCGCGAGCCTGCCCGGCTGTGACTTTCATCCTGCAGCACGCGGGCATGCTTGAAGACCTGAGCGACGCCGGACGCAACGCGTGGCGGCAAGGCATGGCGCTGCTGGCCGCCGAGCCGAATGTGGTGTCCAAGCTGTCAGGCTTCGGCACCTTCATCCAGCGTAACGATCCCCTTCATGTGAGCTGGCTGATCGGCGAGGCGGTGCGCCTGTTTGGTGCGAACCGCTGCCTCTACGGCTCCAATTTCCCCATCGAGAAGCTCTGGACGGGATATGGTGCCCTGATCGGCGCACACCGGCAGGGCGCAAGCGGCCTCAGCGAAGCCGATCAACGCGCGATTTTCCACGACACGGCAAGCCGGGTCTACCGGCTCTAAGCATACGGAGGCACACCATGGCACTTGAGATCAGGGTTCTGGACTTTGGCGATATCGAGCTTGAATCGAGCTTCCTGGTGCTCGGCCGGGGCTGCGGGCGGGTGCGCCGCGTCCACACCTACGGCTTCCTGATCCTCGGCGGCCAGTACCCCATCGTGGTCGACACGGGCTATCGCGACAATGCCATCATGGAAACACTCGGCATGCGCGGGCTACAGTTCCACGAGAACATGATCCAGAACCAGCTTGCCAAGCATGGCGTCAAGATGGGCGACGTCCGCTATGTCTGCCACACCCATGCGCACATCGATCACGCCGGCAAGGATGATCATTTCTCGATGAACACCACGGTGGTGATGAACCGGCGCGAATTGGAATGCTCCGTCTCGGGGCTCATGCATCCGCAATATCCCAAGCCCGACATCCAGCACCTGATCGAGCGGCTGCACACGCCGCAGGCGCTGCGGCTTGAGGATCTTGAGTTGTCCGGCCCGATCGAGCTGATCCCCGGCGTGGTGCTGGAAGCAGCCAACGCCCACACCGAAGGTTCGATGAACGTGCATGTCGAAACGTCCGAGGGCAGGGCGACGATCTGCGGTGACGTGATCTATGATTTCCAGGACCAGATCATCGATCCTTATCATGTGATCTACTCCTACGAGGTGCAGGTCACCGGCAACCATGCCGGCTCGAAGCGGGGCGAGAAAGCGGCGATCAAGAAGCTGCTGAACTCATCGAAGTTCCTGCTGCCGGTGCATGACAAGCCGGCCAAGATCGACCGCGGCCAGGTCATCGGGCGGATGGACATGATCATTCCCGGCCCAGTCAGCCAGACCGTGCAGCGGCGCGACTGGTTCCCGATGTGATCGTGGACGGAGCCATCGCAGAGCTGACGGCAATTTGCCCTTCTCCCCTTGCGCGAGAAGGTGGGCGACGCCCGGATGAGGGGTTGGCATGATTTTCCGGCACGATCACAAAACCCCTCTTCCGCCCGCCGGGCACCTTCTCCCGCAAGGGGAGAAGGCGATCATCCCAAAGATGGTCGCAAGGACAGAGTTGATGCAAGTGATCTGGACAGGAGAGCAGTTTGATGGCCCATGACGCACTCGATGCGAGTTTCCGCCGTCTGATCGACGAGCATGCGCCCGTGCGGCAGGTCGGCACCGGTTTCACCTTCACCGAAGGCCCGATCTGGCACCCGGTCGAGCAGCATCTGCTGTTTTCCGACATGCCGGCTGATGTGCGCCGCCGCCTTGACCGGGCAGGCGTGCGCGAGGTCATGCACCCGTCGAACAAGGCCAACGGGCTGACCTATGATGCCGATCTCAACCTGATCGCCTGCGAGCATGCCACCTCGTCACTGGTCCGCATCCGGCCTGATGGGCGGCGCGAGGTGTTGGCCAGCCATTTCGAGGGGCGCGAGCTCAACAGCCCCAACGATCTCTGCATCCGCTCGGATGGCTCGATCTATTTCAGTGACCCTTGGTATGGCCGCATGCCGGTCTTCGGCGTGGAGCGACCGCGCGATCTGGGCTGGCAGGGCGTGTTCCGCGTGCCAGCGGGCGGCGGCGAGCCGCAGTTGCTGGTCGACCGCTACATGTTCTCGCAGCCCAACGGGCTTTGTTTTTCGCCGGATGAGACGCGGCTCTATGTCAACGACACCGAGCAGGCCAACATCCGGATGTTTGACGTCAAGCCCGATGGTAGTCTGAAGAATGGCCGCGTTTTCGCCAGTGGCATCAGCGACATGCTCAAGCCCGGCGTGCCGGACGGCATGAAGTGCGATACCGACGGTAATGTCTGGGTCACGGCACCGGGCGGGCTCTGGGTCTTCGCGCCCGATGGTCGCCACATCGGCAAGGTTTCTATCCCCGAACTTGCCGCCAACCTGCATTGGGGCGGGCCGGACTGGCGCACGCTCTATGTCTGTGCCACCACCTCGGTCTATGCTGTCGACGTCAAGATTGGTCCGCGCAACGAGCCGTTCATGCGGTCGCGGTCAGCGCCGAAGGCTGCGGCTGCGCCACCGCCGCCAGCCGCCTCGGCGTCGCCCTCAAAGGACGGCGAGCTGCAGCTCGACGCCTCGCGCTGTGCGCTGATCATCCAGGACTTGCAGAATGACGTGGTGATGGAGGGAGGTGCCTTCGCGTCCACGGGCTCGCCTGCCCATTGCCGCGAGCAAAACACCATCGAAAACGTGCGCCGCCTGGCAGAACACTGCCGGCGGGTGGGTGTGCCGGTCATCCATGTCTGGTTCTGTCGCCGGGCCGATGGCCGTGACATGACGCTGAATTGTCCGCTGTTCGAGGGTTCGATCGATGCCAATGCGCTGGTTGAGGGCACCTGGGGCGCCGAGCCTGTGCCCGGCCTCGAAGCCCAGCCCACGGACCACATCATCAGGAAGAACCGGATGAGCGCCTGGGAGGGGACAACCCTCGAAACGATCCTCAAGGCCAATGGCCGCGACATGATCATCGAGACCGGGGCCTGGACCAACATGTCGATCGAGCACACGGCACGCACCGGCGCGGACAAGGGCTACGTCATGATTATACCGGAGGATGGCTGCTCGACCATGAACGCCGACTGGCACCGCGCCTCGATCAACTACGCTATGCAGAACGTGGCGCTGGTGACCAAGACAGATGCGGTGATCGCCGCATTGAGCTGATGCCGAACTCCGTGCTCGTCGCCCATGGTGACACGCACGGCACACGTCGCGCCGAAACCTTGGCCCCTATGGATGCACATGGTCAGCGCTTCGCCGTCGAGCGCCGCACCACGAGTTCGATCGGCAGATCCAGTGTCATGTCCGAGGGCAAGCCGCGCAGCAGCGCCACCAGTTTCAGCGCCGCTTCGGCGCCGATGGCTGCCGTCGGAATGTGCACCGTTGTGAGTGACGGGGCCAGATGTGCCGACATGTCGAGATCATCGATCCCGGCAACGGAGAGGTCGCCCGGCACTGTGAACCCGCGCGCCTGTGCCTCGATCATGCAGCCAATGGCGATGAGGTCTATGCCACCAATGATCGCGGTGGGCGGCTCTGCCAGTTCCATGAGCTTGGCGCAGCCTGAGCGCCCGCCCGCCAGCGTCGTTGGCTGTTCGCAAGTCCGCGAGCCGGGCAGGCCGATGCCGACTGAATCGAGATAGGCCCGTGCGCCATTCTGCCGTGCCTTCTGGCGATCATTGAACTTGAAGCTGCCGCTGACCATGCCAATGCGGCGATGGCCGAGCGCAACCAGATGCTCAGCTGCCATCGCACCAGCGCGCTCGTTGTCGACCGTCACGGATGGCGTGCCGGAAGGCGAGCGCCATGTCAGCACCAGTGGCACCTTGGCGGCCTCGATCAGCGCCAGCGTCTCGATTGCACGCTCTGCGCCAACCAGCATGAGCCCGTCGACGCCACGCGAAAGAAGCGTGCGCACAGCCTCGGCTTCGGCGCTGGCGTTGTAATCGTGCGATGCCACCAGCAACTGGTAGCCTTCTTCGGCCAGCGTCACCTGCATGGCCTGCAGCGCGCGCGAAAAGATCGCGTTGTCGAGCGTCGGCATGACCGCGCCGATGGTCATGGATTTGCCGGAGACCAGCGCCCGCGCCGCCGCATCCGGATTGTAGCCCAGACGCTTGGCGCTGAGCCTCACCTTGGCAAGCGTCTCATCCGACAATAACCCCGGCCGGGAGATGGCGCGCGACACCGTGGCCGGCGACACACCGGCATCGCGGGCAACGTCGGACAAGCGCGGCTTGCGGGGTAAGGGCATGATCGCATGGTAATGAAAAATCTTTCATTCGCAAGCCAGTGTGTCGCTTGATCTTCGCGGACTATTTGCCAGCTCGTCATTGCGAGCGCAACGAAGCAATCCTGTGCTGAATTTCGTTATAAACTCCCGATTCTGCATGGCGGAGAGGCTGGATTGCTTCGTTGCGCTCGCGATGACACCCCACGTTTTTGATGCCGTGACGAATCTGCGTTGACAAGCGCAGCGCTTCCTGAGAGCTTTGAATGAAAGCGCTCTCATAAGAAGCTGCAGCGGAGGTCGACGACATCATGCCCGGACGGCGCACCTCGATTGGCATCGTCACCGTTCTCGCCCTTGTGGCGATCTGGTTCATGTTGACCACGGTCACCGGCCTTGTGTCGGGTGGTCGCTTCCCGTCGCCTGCCGAGTTCTGGCTTTCGTTTCGCCAGATCACCGGGCGCGGCTATGCCGGGGGTGATTTGCTCCAACATGCGCTGCACAGCCTGAAGCTCGTGGTCATGGGCTTCACGGTCGCCATCGCCACAGGCGTGCCTCTGGGCCTGTGGATGGGCTGGAGCCGCAGGGTCGAGGCTGCCATCAACCCGGTTTTTCTCGTCATCCGCCCGATCCCGCCGCTGGCGTGGATCCCGCTCGCCATCTTGTGGCTCGGCCTTGGCGACGCCGCCAAGATCATGGTGATCTGGTTCTCCGCCTTCGTGCCGTCGGTGATCAACAGCTTCACGGGCGTGCGCAATATCGACCGGCCAATCCTTGAGGCCGCCCGCATGCTCGGCACCCCGCGCTGGCGCATGGTGACAGAGGTTATCGCGCCCGCCGCAGCCCCGATGATCTTCACCGGCCTCAGGCTGTCTTTGCAGGCGTCATGGACGACGCTGGTTGCCGCCGAGCTGGTTGGCGCACTGGTCGGTGTCGGCTTCGTGCTCAACATGGCGCAGCAGGATCTCTACCCCGGCATGATCCTGGTTGGTATGATTACGGTCGGAATTCTTGGCTGGGGTACAACCAAACTTCTCGCCATGGCCGAGCAGCGTGCGCTCGCCTGGAACGTAGCGGCGAGGGATTAGACGATGAATGGTCCTCCGCTCAATCTCCGGGAAACGGTCTTGTGGGGCACGCTTGGCGTTGTGCTGTTTGTCGGCTTGTGGACGTTCCTCACCGTGTCCGGCATCATTCCGCGCCAGTTCCTGCCGACCCCGCTCGATGTCAT
>JBOFFB010000315.1:0-5981 GCA_051648385.1 Allobosea sp. | reverse complement strand
CAAACAGCGTCATGACCAGTCACCCAACCGCCCATGCCGGCTTCGGCGTCTACTTGCATTGGCCCTTCTGTGCCGCGAAGTGCCCCTATTGTGACTTTAACAGCCATGTCAGGCACTCCAAACCCGATGAAGCAGCCTATATTGCTGCTTTTCAGCGAGAGATCAGCCATCGCGCCCAGCTCTCACCAGGGCGGACGGTCTCGACGATCTTTCTTGGCGGTGGCACGCCGTCGTTGATGCAGCCGCAAACCGTCGGCGCATTGCTCGATGCGGTGGCCAAGGCCTGGACGATGTCGAGCGATGTCGAGATCACCCTTGAGGCCAACCCGACAAGTGTCGATGCCACGCGCTTTGCGGGGTATCGGACGGCGGGTGTCAGCCGTGTGTCACTTGGCGTGCAGGCACTCAATGACCGCGACCTGAAGGCACTTGGGCGGCTGCACACAGCGCAGGAAGCCCTCGACGCTGTCGCCGTGGCAGCACGGCATTTCGAGCGCATCTCGTTCGACCTGATCTATGCGCGCTCCCCGGCGCAAAGCGTCACCGAGTGGCAGGGCGAGCTTGATCTTGCTCTGGCCCATGCGGCCGAGCATCTGTCGCTTTACCAACTCACGATCGAGCCTGGAACAGCTTTTCACGCACTGCATGCCGCTGGCAAACTCGCTGTTCCGGACGAAGAGCACGGGCGGGCACTTTATGAAGCCACGCAGGAACTGTGCGACAGACGCGGGCTGCCCGCCTATGAAATCTCCAACCATGCCCGCTCCGGGGCTGAGTGCCGCCACAACCTGATCTATTGGCGCTATGGCGAATATGCCGGTATCGGGCCCGGTGCCCATGGACGGCTGGTGGTGGATGGCGTGCGGCGTGCGCAATCGACTGAAAAGAGCCCAGAGATCTGGCTTGAACAGGTGATGCGTGATGGCTCGGCGCTGATCGAAGACGACGCGCTCGATGCCGAGGCATCCGGCGACGAATTCCTGCTGATGGGCCTGCGCCTCAGCGAGGGCATCGATCCAGACGTTTACGAGGCGCTGACCGGTCACCGTTTTGCCACCGCGCGCGTTGAATCACTGATGGAAGACGGCCTGATTACCATCCGGCCAGACGGGCGCATCGCAGCCACAGCCGATGGCGCGCTTCTGCTCGATGCCGTGGTGGCTGATCTGGCAGCTTGAGGCTCACGCCTGACGGGCGAACTCACCGGGCGCGGCGTTGACCGTCACGGCGCTGTTGTTGCGCACTTCGAGAACCGCCAGACCACGCTCGATCATGCCGTCTGCGCGGAACCGGAACAAGCCATCAACGCCTGAAAAACCCGACGGATTCGTCAATACTGCCGCCGAGAAGCGTTGCGAGCCCTGTTGCCTTGCAAGCGCGGCCACCAGCGTCATCGCCGTGTAGGACAGCGAGGCGATACGTGTCGGCGCTGCGCTGTAGCGGGCCTGATAGCGCTGGGCGAAGGCATTGAAACCCGCCGCTTCCGGTGCTGCAAACCAGCCGCCCTGCAACTGCTGCACTCGGAACGCACGCGCGTCATTCCAGACGCCGGTGCCGAGAACCTTGACGCGCTGTGAGTTGAAACCCGCGCCCTGCAGGGCCTGACCGATGGCTGGCAACGTATCGGCGGTTTCAGGCAGGAAGAGCGCGTCGATCTGGCCAAGCGCAGGTGCGAGCCGCCCGACCGCCGCCTGCAACTGCCCCTGATCAAGCGCAAAACGCTCGAGCGCCACAACACGCACGCCGCGCTGGGCAGCGGTTTGCTGAAAAGCAGCCTCCACCACACGGCCATAGGGTGTATCGGGGATCAGGGCCGCGAACGACTTGCGGCCTTGCTGCACCGCAAAGCCCATGACGCGCTGGACTTCGAGTTCGGCGACGAAGGACATCAGATAGACGCCGGGCGACGCCACCGACGTGTCAGTCGAAAAAGCAATCACGGGCCTGCCCGCTGGCTTTGCCACCGATGCCGCGGCCTGGACCGCAGGTGCGAACAGCGGCCCGAGGATCAATTCTGCGCCCTCCGCCAATGCTTCCTGCGCTGCAGTGCGCGCGCCTTCTGCAGAGCCCTTGTCATCCTTGACGATGAGACGGATATTCGGGTTCTGGAACTCGGCAAGTGCCATTTCGGCGGCATTCTTCAGCGCATTGCCGACCACTCCGCCTTGCCCGCCGGCAGTCAGCGGCACAATCAACGCAACGGGCACCTGCCCTGTGGTTGCAGGCCCAGGTGTCGTTGAGGGGCCTGGTGCAGGAACCGAAGAGCCGCCATCAAAGCCCGGCAAGCCGCCACCGCATGCGGCAACACTCGTTGCGAGCGCAGCAACTCCGAAAGCCTTGAGTCCGGCGCGACGATCAAGAAAAAGATCAGACAAGAGGCACATCCCTGTGAACACGTCCTGTAGTGTAACAAGCTTCCGTTAATGATAACAGACCACCCGGCAACAAGTCTCGTGCAACACTCTGTCAGCCATGCTGCACACGCAGCGATGCCGGTTTCTTGGTTCAGCGGACTGGCATCGCGGCCCTGATCGTGGCAGGTCTGTGCGATGAGCAGGGCTGGTTTTCCGCACGGATCGTTCACCGCGTTTGGCGTCAAGGCAGAAGCAGAGCCGCTTGCGCCAGGTCTGCATGTCGTCGCGACACCGATTGGCAACCTTGGCGACATCAGCCTGCGCGCGCTGGCGACACTGGCCGCCGCCGATCTCATCCTCGCCGAAGACACGCGCGTCACCAAAGTTCTGCTCGCCCACTATGGCATTTCTTCGCCGTTGGCAGCCTATCACGAACACAACGCCAATGAGATGCGCCCAAAGGTGCTCGGCAAACTCGCCGAGGGCGGGAAGCTTGCACTGGTTTCCGATGCCGGAACGCCGTTGGTGTCCGATCCGGGCTACCGGCTGGTCGAGGACGCGGTTGCGGCAGGCCATCATATCACTGGTGTGCCCGGCCCATCCGCCGTGCTGGCGGCGCTGGTTGTGGCGGGCTTGCCGACCGACCGCTTTTTCTTCGAAGGCTTCCTGCCACCACGAACCGCTGCACGCCGGGCGCGCCTGTCGGAACTGGCGCAAATTCCGGGCACCATCGTGCTGTTCGAATCACCGCGCAGGCTGACCGAGATGCTGGCGGATGCTGCCGCCATGCTGGGCCCGCGACCGGCAGCCGTGGCACGCGAATTGACCAAGATGCACGAAACCGTCAGGCGCGGCAGCCTGACGGAACTGGCTGCGCTCTACGCGGCAGGCGAGATGGCGCGCGGCGAAATCGTGGTGCTGATCGGACAGGGCGACGGCACATCGAGCGCTGCGACCGAGGATGTGATCGATGCCAAACTCAAGGTCGCTCTGGCCGCCATGTCACTGAAGGAAGCGGTGGCGCAGGTTGCCGCCGACACAGGCCTGCCGCGCCGCAAGATCTACACCCGCGCGCTCGAACTGACGCGCAGCCGCTGAGCCATGGCGCGCCGGGACACAGCCAGTGCCCGGCGATCGGTGACATCAGGCTTCGCCGCCGAATGGCTGGCCATCGCCTTTCTCACCTGCAAAGGCTACCGGCTGCTGGCGCGCCGATATGGCGGCAAGGGCGGCGAGATCGACCTGATTGCGCGACGTGGCAGCGTGGTCATTTTCGTCGAGGTCAAGGCGCGCGCCGTCATGGATGATGCCGCGACAGCCATCACGCATGAAAAAAAGCGCCTTGTGAATCGCCGCATCCGTGACTGGAGCGCCCGCAACCCATGGTCGGCGCGACTGACCCTGCGCGCCGATGCCATCTTCTTTGGTGGTGGGTTGTGGCCTCGCCATATCGAAAACGTGTTTCCGGTCGAGATGTTGTGAGATCGATCAGAAGGCCGTCTTGCGCGCGCGGGGCTTGCCATGCCACGGCACTCACGACGATAAGCAAAGCCAATTTTCGCAACCGTCATTGCAAGTACCCGCGAAGCACTCCAGCTTCACGCCTGCCAGTCTGGATCGCTTCGCTGGCGCTCGCGACGACGCAAATGTCAGGACCAACCCCATGAAGCTCACTGTCGCTGTGCAGATGGACCCGATCGAGCGCATCAGGATTGCGGGCGATTCGAGCTTTGCCCTGATGCTGGAGGCGGCGCGGCGTGGGCATACGCTGCTCACCTACACGCCTGACAAGCTTTCGATGCGCGATGGCAAGGTGATCGCGGTGGCCAAGCCCACCCAGGTCCGCGATATCGAGGGCGACCACGTCACGCTCGGGCCAGAAGAACGTATCGATCTTGGCGATGTCGATGTCGTGCTGCTGAGGCAGGACCCGCCCTTCGACATGGGGTATGTCACCACCACACACATGCTGGAGCGCATCCACCCGAAGACGCTGGTGGTCAACGATCCGGCCCATGTGCGCAATGCGCCCGAGAAGATCTTCGTCACCGATTTCCCTGACCTGATGCCCGCAACCTTGATCACCCGCGACAAGGCCGAGATCGAGGCCTTCCGGGCTGAGTTCGGCGACATCGTCATGAAGCCGCTTTACGGCAATGGCGGCGCTGCGGTGTTCAAGGTCGGCAAGATCGATCCTAATTTCGGCTCGCTTTACGACCTGTTCGCCACGCTGTTCAAGGAGCCCTGGGTGGTGCAGCGCTTCCTGCCCAAAGTGACCGAGGGCGACAAGCGCATCATTCTGGTCGACGGCGTGGTCAAGGGCGCGATCAACCGCGTGCCAGCCGAAAACGACATCCGCTCCAATATGGTGCGCGGCGGCGCGGCGAAACCCACCGACCTGTCAAGACGCGAGCTCGAAATCTGCGAGCGCATCGGACCGGAGCTCAAAGCCCGAGGCCTGATCTTCGTCGGCATCGACGTGATCGACGGCAACCTGACCGAAATCAACGTGACCTCACCCACGGGCCTGCGCGCCATCAAGCGGCTGGGCGGGCCTGATCTTTCGGTGGATGTCTGGGATGCGATTGAGGGGAAGGTGGGGTGAAACGTCCCGAGCGCACCTAAATCAACATTAGGCGCTTTTCTTCACAGCCTGCCCAACGACCACGGGTATTTCTGAACCATTCAACTCTTGGTCACTAATATTGATTGGGCCGCGTCGTGTTTGATGCCGTTCAGCAAGTTTTTCTCGCGCTTGCTTAAATTGGTTAAATAGCCAATCATTGTCGCCCTTAGGATGGGAAATTTGTACCGAACTCGTGCGGTTGGACATGGCTTTCTCCCAGAAAAGCTTTTTGATTCCTCGCACCGTATCGGAGCGAATCACCACTCTCAACAGTTGATTCGCAGCAAAGATAAATAAATGTTAACCATAGAAAAGCTCAACTATACGCGAAGGAAAAATGCCTCCATTCATAATCCTGAGTTGGTATTTGGAATAGTCGGCCCAATTGGGGTCAATATCGATAGCGTGGTAGATGCGTTAAAAGACGGACTTCGTACAGTACAATATGAATCTCATGTTATACATCTTACTGATTTCATAGAAGATGATCGAATTGATATTATAATTGATAAAAATTCATATTTCAAAAAATATGAGTCGCTAATTGCATATGGAAATGCTTTTCGCTCACTCGCAAAAACATCATCTGCTTTAGCAGGGGTAGCGGTTGCCAGAATCCGCGAAATCAGAAAATCAACCAAAGGAAATGCTGATCAACCGGCGCTAGGAAATGCATACATTATTCGGCAGTTTAAACGGCCTGAAGAGATAGAGTTAATGCGCCGCACCTACGGTCGAAAGTTCGTTCAAATTTCTGTCTATGCAAATGAACATGATCGCCGCGCGGCACTAATTAAAAAAATCAAAGCGTACAATTCAGCTCCTAAAATTGATTCCGACTGCGAGCGTGAGGCAATATCTCTCATTTCAATGGACCAAAACCAATCAAGTGAAGAGCATGGGCAGCGCTTAGGAGATGTCTTTCATCTTGGCGACGTGTTTGTAAGTGGAATTGAGCGCGAAAAGATACGCAATACTATACTTAAATTTGTGAATGCTTT
>JBOFFB010000314.1:0-12564 GCA_051648385.1 Allobosea sp. | reverse complement strand
CAAGATCGTAGCTTTGGGCCAGCAGCATTGGCTCCCATGCCTCATGTGAGGGCTCCATCGTACCAGGCGCAATCGCTTCGACCAGCACCACGCGGGGTCTGAAGCGCCTCCAGTCATTGCCCGCCAGCACGTCGGGCTCAGCACCCTCGACATCGATCTTGAGCCAGTCGATCCGCGCCGGCGCATGGCTCTCGCACAGCGCAGCCAGTGTGGTCATGGCGCGCGTCTGCGTCTCATAGGTTGTGCCGAAACCGGCGGCACCCTGCGCGTGCGCCTCCACCGTCGTGGAAAAACCATGCAGCTTGTCGACCGCATGGAAATCCGCTGATCCAACCCGTGCGCCAACCAGCACATCCAGCGCCAGGTCACGCGGGCGGACTGCGGCATAAAGCCGGTGCAAGGCGTCTTGCGGCTCGACAACAATACCGCGCCAGCCGGCCAGATAAGAGCGGAAAGAGACATTGTCCGCGACCGGGTGCCCACCCCCGACATCGATATAAAAGCCGTCCCTCTCACCCTCGAACAGGCGGGCAAGATGCATGTCTTCCATGTTCTGGGCGTATGACAAATCCATCGTCGGCAGGACCTCAAACAACAAAGGCTTTAAGTGATTATACGTATATCCCCTAAGGGCATCAGCGCGTAGCCTTTGCCAGGGAGTAATGCAAACGATTGGAGGATGACATGGAACGTCGGACTTTCCTTTTGGCACTTTTCGGAGGCGTTGTCGCCGCCAGTATCGTGCCATCGCTCGCAGAAGCAGCAACGCCTGTACAAACAACCACGCCACCCGATGTGCTGCCCGAAGAGCTTGAAATCTCGTCTGATGACAAGACTGCGCTCGACGAGGCCGACAAGGAATTCAGCCAATACTACTATCGCCGCCGTGTTTACCGCCGCCGTGTCTACTACCGTCGCCCGATCCGTCGCGTGTATTATCGCCGCCCAGTCCGCCGCGTCTATTACCGCCGACCCGTCCGCCGGGTTTATTATCGCCGCCCGGTTCGGGTGCTGCGCTTCTATTGAGCGACACCGGAGCTTTGAACCTGAACCCCGTGCCTGACCGGCACGGGGTTTTTTTGTGTCACAGGAATGAATCTGGCAGTTTCTGCTGCGAACGGTCGTTGACGCGCCTGTACCAGAGCGTCAGCAACGTGGCGTTGATCACGATGAACAGCGAGTAGAGGGCGGGAATGATGACAATCTCCTGCTGCCTTGTGCCAGCGAAGCTGAACAGGACGATCGCCAACGCCAATGGTCCGTTCTGGATGCCGATTTCCATCGAGATGGTCTGCGAATTGATCGGATGGAGCTTGAGCAGGGCGCTGAAGACATAGCCCGCCAGAAAGCCCAGAAGGCCCAACCCGATGACGGCAGCGTAGACCGATGGCGATGTGCTCATCAAAAGCTGCCAGTTACGCGGCACCCACGACACCATGATGAACAGGATGAAGAAGATGCCGAGCGCACCTCCTGCGAGTTCCACGATGGCACCGACATTGGCGTTCCAGCGCCTGATCGCCATGCCGATCAGCACCGGCACGAGCAGCACGATCAGCGTCCGCACGATGTTGTCGGCAGGCACCGAGATGCCGAGGCCAGCTGCGTAAAACACGATCAGCAGCGGGATCAGCACAACGCCGAACACGGTTGAATTGACTGTCATCAGCATCGATAAGGCGAGATTGCCCTTGGCGAAGTAGGTGAATATGTTCGAGGTCGTGCCGCCCGGCATGCACGACATAATGATCAGGCCGATCCGGGCATTGTCGCTGAGCGGCAGAAACAGCGCCAGCGCGAACCCGATCAGAGGCAGGAAGCCATATTGCGAGATCAGGCCAATGAACAGGCCGAAAGGCCGCCTCAGCGAACTCTTGAAATCTTGCGGTGTGAGGGCGGCTCCCATGCCGAGCATGATGAACGCCATCATGATGGCCAGCAGGGTCTGTTCGAATGCACCAACCATGATCAGGCCGCCTTCGTTGCGTTGTTGACGGAGGCAATCTTTGCAAGTTCCTCCGCGCGCAGATCCTTGCGCAGGATCTTGCCGACATTTGATTTCGGCAACTCGGTGCGGAACTCGATGAGCTTTGGCCCCTTGTAGGCAGTCATGTGCGTCTTGCAGTGGGCCTTGACCTCGTCTGCCGTCAGGCTCGCATCGGCCTTGACGATGAACGCCTTCACAGCCTCACCCGCCGCCCCGTCCGGCACGCCGATCACGGCCGCCTCAAGCACGCCCGGCAGGCGCATCAGGCAGTCCTCGACCTCGTTCGGAAACACATTGAAGCCCGAGACAAGGATCATGTCCTTCTTGCGGTCGACCACGCGAAAATAGCCATCAGGATCCATGGTGCCGATGTCGCCGGTACGGAAGAAGCCGTCCGCCGTCATGACCTTGGCGGTTTCGTCGGGCTTTTGCCAGTACCCGGCCATGACTTGCGGGCCACGCACGCACAACTCGCCCGCCTCGCCCGCTGCGACGACATTGCCGTTGTCATCGAGCAGCCTGATCTCGGTCGACGGCACCGGGACGCCGATGGCCCCCTCGCGCGATTTGCCGATGGGGTTGCCGGTGACGACAGGAGATGTCTCCGTGAGCCCGTAGCCTTCGATCACGTGGGTGCCGGTCATCGTCAGCCAGCGTGTCGCAACAGCACCTTGCAAAGCCGTCCCCCCCGCAAACGAGGCCTTCAGATATTTCGGCGGGTTTTCCACGAACCAGAACTCGTTCATCAATCCGTTGAACAGCGTGTTGACGCCGACAATCCAGGTGATCCGATAGTTCTCGAAAGCGCGCTTCAGATTGGCCAGCGGGCGCGGGTTCGGCACGAGGATGTTGCGATTGCCGAGCCAGAAAAAGCCAAGCAGGTTCAAAGTGAAAGCCAGGATATGATACGTCGGGATGGCGGTCAGCACCACCTCTTCGCCCTTCTTCACATGCCCTTCCATGAACGACATCGTCTGGGCCATGTTCATGACAATGTTGCCATGGGTCAGCATCGCGCCCTTGCTGACGCCGGTCGTACCGCCGGTGTACTGCAGCGCTGCCAGCGCCGAGCCATCCACATGCGTCGTGTAGCTCTCGACCGCAACAGTCTTCGTACTGCGCACCTGTTCGCCCGCCGCCAGTGCGTCCGGCAGGCGGATGTGCGGGTTCTGGATATCCGGGATCGCCTTGTCCCAGTATTTCTGCACCAACCCGATCACGCCTTTGACGACGCCGGGCAAGAACTCGGGCACGCGCGTGATGATGACATTGGGGATCGGGAACATCTTCAGTGCTGCAGGCAATTTGTCGGCGAACATGTCCGTGATCACGAGCGCCTTGGGCTGCGCATCAGCGAATTGCCGCCCCATCTCCTCGGCGGTGTAGAGTGGGTTGATGTTGACCAGCACGCAACCGGCCTTGAACACACCGAAAGCCACGACCGGCACAGACAGCGAATTGGGAGCCTGCAACGCAACACGATCACCGGGCTCAAGCCCCGCGACCTCGCGCAGATAGACCGCGAAGGCATCCGACATGCGGTCGACCTCATTGAAGCTGAGATCGCCATACATTCCGTTGGGCATCACCACCGTATAGGCGGTCCGGTCGCCATAGAGCCGGGCAGAGGCGCTGACCAGATCGGCGAGATTGCGGAAGGGCGCAGTGTCAATACTGACCGGCGCGCCAGCCGGATAAAACGCAAGCCAAGGCTTGGCTGCCGTTGCCATGGTCATCTCAGTCCGCCTCCCAGCGCTTTCTTGTTGAGATGGCTAGTAGCACAATCGTCACAAAGTGCGAGATGACAGAAATAAATTTGTGATTTTATAGCAACCCGGCTCGGGCTTGATCAGCGTGAGACCCATCAGTGTCATCACCGGCCATGCGCCGGTGATCTCGGTTCGATGCTCGGCACGCTTCAAACTAAGATGGCCGCCACAAGGGCGGCCATGACACTGGACAATCAAAGAGCCTTTGCTCAAGCCCCCATGCGCATCTGCCCCGGCTCCGCGACGGCAATGCCGAACGCGCTGTATTCGTTGAGCTTGTTGCGCAGGGTGCGGATCGAGATGCCGAGAATCTTGGCGGCATGGGTGCGGTTGCCCAAGCAATGGTCGAGCGTGTCGAGGATCAGGTCGCGCTCCACGTCTGCGACGGTGCGTCCCACCAGCGAGCGGGTCATGGCCTCTGCTGTCTGTGCAGCGCGCTCGGCAACCGTGCCAAGGCTGCGCCCGCCAAGAGCCTCGCCATCAGGCGTTTGCAAGGCTTCGATGCCGATTTCCATGCCACTTGCCAGCAAGGTGGCGCGGTGGATGGTGTTTTCCAGTTCGCGCACATTGCCCTTCCATGGGTTCAGCGCCAGCGCCCGGCGCGCCTCGGCGTCGATGGGCCGGAGCGGCAGTCCGTTTAGGTCGGCATACTTGCGGGCGAAATGGTCAGCCAGCACCAGCACATCCTGCGGGCGCTCGCGCAGTGCCGGCATTTTGAGGTGCACGACATTGAGCCGGTAAAGCAGATCCTCGCGGAAGGTGCCCTTGCGCACCTCTTCCGTTAGGTTCCGGTTCGAAGTGGCAATGATGCGCAGGTCGACCTTGACCGGGCCTGAGCCCCCGACGCGGTCGATCATGCGTTCCTGTAGCGCGCGCAGCAGCTTGGCTTGCAGGCGCACATCCATCTCGGAGATTTCGTCGAGCAGCAACGTGCCGCCACTGGCTTCCTCGAACTTGCCGATGCGCCGGGCAACGGCACCGGTGAAGGCACCCTTTTCGTGGCCGAAAAGCTCGCTCTCAAGCAGATTGTCGGGAATGGCCGCGCAGTTCACCGCCACCATGGGCCGGTCCTTGCGGGCCGATTTCTGATGCAGGAAGCGGGCAATCACCTCCTTGCCGGTACCGCTTTCGCCGGTCACCAGCACAGGCGCTTCAGAGCGCGCCACCTGCTCGGCGAGCTTGACGACGCGCTCCATGGCCGGATCGCGCCAGATGAAGGTCTGGCTGTCATTGGCAACAGCTTCGAGCACCGCGGCGATCAGCTCAGGATCGGGTGGCAGCGGCACATATTCCTTGGCTCCGGCCTGGATGGCGAGCACGGCGGCGCGCGCATCCGTGCCAGTGCCGCATGCAACAACCGGGGTGCGGATGCGCTCGGCCTCGAGCGCGTCGACCATGGTACGGATCGACAGCGCCACATCGACCATGGCAAGGTCTGCGCCCTTGGTGCGCAGGACCTGCATGGCCTGTTCGATCGTGTCAGCCTGGCTAACGCTGGCCCCGCGCGAAACGGCGATCTTGGCCGCCGTGATCAGCTGGCCCTTGAGACTTCCGACAATCAGCAAACGCATGGGATGGTATCCTTTCAAGTCTTTGGGACGCCCCGCACCCCTGAAAAAGTCGAGCATGTCGCGAAAAAGTGGGAACCGGTTTTTCGATAACGACTTGCTCCAATGATGATCAACGATCAGCCTTGATGATTTCGGTCATGGTCACGCCAAGCTTGTCTTCGACGATGACGACTTCGCCACGCGCCACCAGCCGGTCATTGACAAGGATGTCGATGGCCTCGCCAACCCTGCGGTCGAGCTCGAGCACCGCGCCCGGTTGCAGCTTGAGCATGTCGCCGATCGCCATCTTGTGCGAGCCGAGCACGGCTGCGACCGTCACCGGCACATCGAAGACCTGTTCGAGGTCCTCTGCGGTCTTGACCGGCACCGGACCGGAGCGGTCCTGAGAAGCGGTCAAACCACCCATGCCGGAACCGGCGGTCAGGTTGGGAAGCGGTAGGTCATCAGCGGCCATATTCTGTCATCCTTCAGCTCAAAAACTCATGTGCGCCAGAACCAAGCACCTGCCCGATCACACCATCGATCTGCTTGTCGACCGCGGCGCGGTCGATCACCACACCGCCATCGGCCCATTCGAAACGGGCATCACCAGGCGCGATGTCAGGCTCGCCCAGAATGATGACCTTGCCGGCATAGCCGCTCTCGCGGGTCAGCCGCCCGAACAACCGCTCGGCGCTATCGACATGGGCTTCATTGACACGCACAGCGAGATGCGGGGCAGCGCGCGCATGCATGATGCACTCGCGGGCGGCCTGCTCGATCAGCGCCTGTGGCTTGTCGGCGATGGCGGCCCCCGCGAGCCGCCGCGCCATGGTGGCAGCCAGCATTGCTGCTGCCGCCTCGATCAGGCTTGCACGTTCGTCCTGGCCAGCCAGCAGTCGCTCGGCCTGTTGCGAGATCAGGCCTGCCATGTGGTTGAGCGCGGCATTGGCCTCAGCCTGCGCAGCTTGGCGGCCCTCGGCAAAACCCGCGTTGAAACCGTCCTGCCGCGCGGTTTCGACGTCAACATCGGTCACGCGCCGTCCGCGCGCCTCGTTGCGGAAATCCGTCTCGAACATGAACTTCGCAGTGGTCATCGGGGTGTTCGTTTCATCAGTAGACCAACTCGTCTTCGCCGTTGTTCTTGGCGATCACGAGTTCGCCCTTTTCCGAAAGGTCCTTGGCGATGTTGACCATCTTGGCCTGCGCTTCGTCGACTTCCTTGAGGCGCAGCGGCCCAAGGCCCAGCATGTCGTCCTGGAGGTTCTTGGCGGCACGGGTCGACATTCCCGCGAAGAAGAAGTCCTTCGCCTCCTGGTTCGCACCCTTGAGTGCGCGGGCGAGCGTGTCCTTGTCGACCACACGCAAGAGGGTCTGCACCCCAGCGGGGTCAAGCTTCTGCAGATCGTCGAAGGTGAACATCAGCGCCCGGATCTTTCGCGCCGAATCCTTGTTGAGCAAGTCGAGCGACGACAGGAAGCGCGCTTCGGTCTGCCGGTCGAACGAGTTGAAAATGACCGCCATGGTCTCGTGCGGATCGCGCCGCTGGGTCGTCGAGAGCGTCGTCACGAACTCCGAACGCAAGGTCTGCTCGATGTGGTCGAGCGCCTCCTTCTGAACGTTCTCCATACGCAGCATGCGCTGCACGATATCGACCGAAAACTCCTCCGGCAGCAAGCGCAGGACCTGCGCCGCGTGATCGGCCTTGATCTTGGAGAGCACCACCGCGACCGTTTGCGGGTATTCGTTCTTGAGGAAGTTGGCGAGCACGGCCGCTTCGATGTTGGCCAGCTTCTGCCACATGTTGCGGCCTGCCGGACCGCGGATTTCTTCCATGATCATCGACACGTGGTTCTTGGGCAGGATGCGGTTGAGCAGCGCCTCGGTGCGGTCATAGGAACCCGTGACCGAACCGGCATTTGACAGCTTGGCGACAAAATCGACCATCACCCGCTCGACCGTTTCTGCCTCGACGGTGCCAAGTTCCGTCATCGCTCGCGACAGGATGCGGATCTCGTGATCTTCCAACTCCGACCAGATCGGACGGCCGAACTCGTCGCCAAGCAGCAGCAGGATCACGGCAGCCTTGTGCGGTCCGGTCAACTCATTGACGGGAAGCGTCACGATGGGTGCGTTGGCGGGGCGGGGTGCGACGGCCATGATCAGGCACTCACCGGCTGGTCATGGACCCATGTGCGGATGACCGCGACCGAGTCGGTGGGGTTCTGCTGCACCATGTTACCGATCTTGTCGACCGACTGGGCCTTGATCTGCCCCTTGATCTGGGCGAGCGCGAGCATCCTCTCGGATGGCGAATCGTTGGGGCCGGGCACGGCGACCATGACCTGCTGGCCGTCCGCCGTCGGCAGCGCGATCATGCCGCCGCCCTCGCCAGACCCGCCGTCGGATGACCGGCCCACATTGTCGCTGGCCAGAATCTGCTTGAGCAGCGGACGCACCACGGTCATCAGCACGATCAGCGTCAGAAGTGCGATCACACCAAGCTCGATGCCGCGCAGCATGTCATCCTTGGTGAAGGAGAACAGCTGCTGCATCATGGTCAGCTCCTTGACCTCGACCGGGGCCGGAGCGTCGGCGAAGCGCAGGTTGACCACCTCCACCTGGTCACCACGCTGCCGATCAAACCCGATGGCCGTGCGCACCAGCGCGCCGATCCGGTCAAGCTCTTCCTGGGTGCGTGGCTGATAAGCGGCCTCAGCCCCAGTGGCAGCACGGGCATAAACGCCGTCAACCAGCACCGCAACCGACAGACGGCGCAGGCGGCCACCTTCCAGCACTTCCGTGCGGGTGGTGCGCGAAATCTCGAAATTGGTGACTTCCTCGTTTTTGCTGGTGGCTTCGCGGGTCTGGCCTTGCTGTGCGCCCTGCCCCTGTGCGCCCGGGAGCTCGTTGCCAACAGTCACGCCCTGCTCGCGGGCTTCATTGTTCTGCGAGCTCTCGGTGCGGCTCTGGGTCGAGCGCGCCACGCGGCTTTCGGGATCGAACGTCTCTGAGCGGCTCTCGACGCGGTTCATCTCGAGCTGGGCATTGACTTGCACGCGCGACCGACCACCACCAACCACACTCGCCACGATTTCCTCGATCTGGGCCTTGAGGCGGCGCTCCATCATGTTCTGGCGCTCGTCCGCACCGACACCGGCGGAGGCGTTTTCCCCCTGCGCACCGTCAGCCAGAAGGCGTCCGCCTTCGTCGACGATCGAGACACGCTCTGGCTTCAATCCCTCGACTGCGGAGGCGACAAGATGGCGGATCGCCCTGATCTGGCCGGCATCGAGATCGCCGCGCAATTTCAGCACGATCGAGGCACGCGGCGGCTCGCGATCACGCTCGAACAGCTTGCGCTCCGGCATGACGAGATGGACGCGGGCATTCTGCACGCGTCCGATCGAGCGGATGGTGCGGGTGAGTTCCCCCTCAAGCGCCCTCAGATGATTGATGTTCTGCACGAAGCTGGTTGACGAGAACGCATCTCCCTTGTCGAAGATTTCGTAGCCGACCCCCCCGCCCGATGGCAGACCCTTGCTCGCAAGCTCCATGCGCAGGCGCGGGATCATGTCGCGCGGTGCCATGATGGTCTGACCGTCGCCGCGCGCCTCGTATTTGATGTTGCGGGCCTCGAGGTCCTTCACGACCTGTGCCGCGTCCTGCAGCGACAAATCGCTGTAAAGCAGCCCCATGCTGGGCTGGCTGAAGCGAAAGATCACATAGCCAAAGAAGCCGAGGAGCGCAGCCGTGACCATCAGCATGGCTGCGAGCCTGCCTGCACCGAACTTGCTGAATTGCTGAACCAGACCGCCCACAATCAAACCTTCGAGATACACCCGCCAGAATCAGCACCGCCCGCGAACAGGCAGCACTGACCACTAGGCAAGTTTTTCCCGGTACGTGGTTAGCGACAGGTTAACGTTGGGAGGCTTCGCACAAAAATAAACCGCATCGGGCGCTTTTCGGCACCAGATGCGGTCAAAATTCGGTCAGGCTGGAGAAGCTTGCGCTTATTGGCGGTAATGCTGGATGCGTGTTGTGCGCAGCCCGGCGAGCCCATGCTGGTCGATCGACATCTGCCAGCCGAGGAATTCCTCGGTGGTCAGCGTGTAGCGCGAACAGGCGTCCTCAAGGCTGAGAAGCCCGCCGCGAACAGCCGCGACAACCTCCGCCTTGCGCCGGATCACCCAGCGGTGCGTGCCCGGAGGCGGCAAGTCCGCAATGGTCAATGGGCTCCCATCGGGGCCGATGACATACTTCACTCGTGGTCTAAGACCCTCGGTCATTTTACGCTCACACAACTCTACAGACCAATGTCCGTCGGAATGTAAGGCATAGGGGCTTAAAATTTGGCTAAGAGCCTCAGTGCCCCGCAAGTTCGAGGATTCGTCATGGCCGAAGCGTGGCATGGGAGCCCCAAGAGCCAATCTGTCAGATGCCCTGGTCATGGTCTGCGAACTCAAATCAACCACCTCACAAGCGACTGACCGACTTGACCTTGTCCACCGGGATGCGTGTGCTGCCGATGACAAGGACTGGTGTTTCGCCGGTGAAATCCGCGCCATCGACCACACCTGACACTTCGGTCGTCACGGGAATTCGGTTGCGCTGGGAATCAGCCGCATCGACGACAATGGAGTACGCCCCGTCAGGTGCGTTCACGCCCGTCGAGGTGCGGCCATTCCAATTGAACTTCTGCGATCCTGCATTCAGCGTCATGCTCTGTGTCTGGACCACGCTGCCGGACTTGTCCTTGATGGTGATGGTGGCACTTCCGCCGCGCGGGGCATCAAGCCGCCATTCGGCCTTGCCATCCTTGAGCTGACTTGTCGCGCCGTCCATCACGACGCGGTTACCCACAAAGCTCATCGCATTCGCGGTGCTGCTCGCCTTGCTCATGTTGAGCAGTGCCGTCAGCGTGTCGTTCTGTTTGAGCTGCTGTTCGACCTGGGCAAACTGCACGAGTTGCTGGGTGAACTGGTTGGTGTCGAGCGGCGCGGTCGGGTCCTGGTTCTTTAGCTGCGTGGTCAGCAACTGCAGAAACTGATCGAAATTACCCGCAATCTGCGAACGATCATTCTTCTTTGCCGTCGTTGCTGCGGTGGCGGATGCGGCTTGTGCGGCGGCGATTGTGGTCATGGTCGCTTTTCCTCAGATTGAACGGTCAAGCGCGCCGACATGCAGCGTGCGACGAATGGGAATGATCGGCATCTCTACGGTCGCGGGTCTGCCATACCTGTCTTTGGCGCCTGCCTCGTTCTGATCGAAAGCGCCGTCGCGGCGTCCTTGCTGGGATTGCTGGCCCGGATCACGGAGGCTGATGTCGACACTGGCGTCGCTTGACTTGAGCCCTGCCTGCTCGAAGGCGCGTTCAAGCGTTTTCGCCTCACGCTGCAGCAGGTGCAACGTCTCGACGCGGTCCACCACAACGCGGGCGGTGACAGACTTGTCGTCGCCAATTTCGAGCTTGACGTCGATGCGACCAAGCTCGGCAGGATCAAGCCTGATCTGAAACTCCTTCATGCCCTGCAAGGAGCGCAGCCCGATTTCCATGGGAACGGCACTGGGGGGAATGGCCCGGGGCAACTCAGGCAATTGCGATGGCGGCGGCAATGGTGCGGGCGCGATCTCGGCCGGCCGTGATATCGGCTGGGCAAAGTTCTGTTCCAACCTGCTTGCCAGATCGAGCTTGGCCAATCCCGCTGTCGTGCTGGCCTGATCTGCCTTCTTGTCGGCGGCAGACTTTGAATCGGCAGGAGTTGATGTCGCCTCCGTCCCATCAGGCGCAACAAGCTCAGGCTTTCCCCCCTCTGCAGCAGTAATTTTGAGCGCTTCAGCGCGCTCTTTCACGCTTTTCGCAGCCAGATCGTCCGTCAAGACGACCTTGTCGCTACCGGGTATTGCCAGCGCCAAAATGGTTGCTTCGCCTGTGCCTGTCGAGAGCGCAGGAGCTGTCGAAGACTTGGATACCTCACCTGCCCCTGCGCCGGAGGGTTCGGCTCCAACTGCGGCCTCCTGATCTTCTGCTGCTTTCGCCTGCATCATGGCAGCGGCGGCTTCCAGTGTGTCCGCATCCGTCACAAGCTGATCACCGGCGTTATTTGTCGCAAGCTCCGCCAAAGCCTGAAACTGCTGGGCCATGATGACGGCAGTCTCCGCAACCTGCTGTTGGATAACATCAGCCGCAGTTGCACCCTGCTCAGCCGCCGTGGCAGCAGCTTCCGATACGTCTGGCGCTATCTCAACCTCCGCCTCATTCTTCTGCGCATTCTCATCCGTGCCGACAAGCGAGGTGGACCTTGAGGCAGCGCTGTCGTTGGCCTCAGCAGAGTGTTTGGCGACGCTTTGATCAGCGGTGCTCTCCGTTTTGCGCAACGGCTGCTGCGCGACGGCGTTCGTCGTCTGGGGGCGCTGCGACGACGTCGTGGTCTCGTCCGTTTCAGCCTGACGGCGTTCGGCAACCCGGCGTTGAGGAGCCTTGTCTTCCGGCGGCAGAACGAAAGGCTCTGCAGTCTTGCGCGCCACCTCGGCACGGGAGTGCTGGCTGGGCGCGACAGACGACAGCGGGCTGGATGGCATGATCTTCACAAACACACTCGCAATTCTGGCAATCTTGCCTGATTGACCAGCAAGGACCGCGCCAGTATAGCTTTGGACGCAAGTTATTGTTTTTGTTTATTTTCCTGTAACAGTAGACGCGTTTTTTCGTGCCCTGACCGGCAATATCGGCCACATATGTCGGCAATATTTGCCGGATTTGTCGTCAGTTGAACTCGGCGCAAAGCCGCTGGCAACATCAGCTGCAGCGCACTATATCAACGATTGCAGATGTGCATTTGACGGATACCCCTTTGCTGAATTCGCTCGACATTGCCAAGCCACCCCATGAAACCCGCGTCGTCGTTGCGATGTCGGGCGGGGTCGATTCGTCGGTGGTGGCCGCACTGCTGAAGTCGCAGGGCTACGAGGTGATCGGCGTCACCTTGCAGCTTTACGACCATGGCGAGGCCGTGCACCGGGCCGGTTCATGTTGCGCAGGGCAGGATATCCATGATGCCCGCCGCGTCGCCGAAACCATCGGCATCCCGCACTATGTGCTCGACTATGAAAATCGCTTCCGCCAGGAGGTGATGGAGCGTTTTGCCGACAGCTATCTGGCCGGCGAAACTCCCATCCCCTGCGTCGATTGCAATCGGACCGTGAAATTCCGCGACCTCCTGGGTCTCGCCCGCGAACTCAACGCCGATGCGCT
>JBOFFB010000313.1:0-1530 GCA_051648385.1 Allobosea sp. | reverse complement strand
CGGCTCACGCTGCTTCGCATCCTTTTGAACCGGATCGATCCGGCGCTGATTGAACCGCGCCGAGTTTGCCGGAGGCTCCAACTCCTGAGAAGGTGGAGCTATGACAAGCAAGACAACGAACAAGTTTTCGCCTGAGGTACGCGCCCGAGCGGTGCGGATGGTGCTGGATCACGAGACGGAGCATCCGTCGCGATGGGCCACCATTGTATCAGTATCCTCGAAGATCGGCTGTGCGGCGCAGTCGCTGCACCAGTGGATCGGCAAGTCCGAGGTCGATAGCGGGCGTAGGCCCGGCCTGACCACGGACATGGCCGCCAAGATGAAGGCGCTCGAACGCGAGGTGCGCGAACTCCGGCAGGCCAACGAGATCCTGCGCAAGGCATCAGCATATTTTGCGCAGGCGGAGCTCGACCGCCCGTTCAAGCGATGATCAGTTTTATCGACGATCATCGTCACGTTTATGGGGTCGAGCCGATCTGCAAAGTCTTGCCGATCGCCCCTTCAACTTACTACGCCCATGTCGCCAAGCGTGCCGATCCTGGCAAGGTATCGGCACGTGCGAGGCAGGATATCGCGCTCAAGCCCGAGATTGACCGCATCTTTGTCGAAAACTTCGAGGTTTACGGTGTGAGGAAAGTATGGCGGCAGATGGTACGTGAGCGCTTCAACGTCGCCCGCTGCACCGTGGCGAGGCTGATGCGCAGCATGGGCCTGGCGGGTGTCATTCGCGGCAAGAGCGTCAAGACCACCGTGCAGGACAAGGCCGTGGTATGCCCGCTGGATCATGTGAACAGGAACTTCAAGGCACCGGCACCGAACGTGCTGTGGGTCTCGGACTTCACCTACGTCAGCACCTGGACCGGCTTCGTCTACGTGGCCTTCGTGATCGACGTTTATGCTCGCCGTATCGTCGGCTGGCGTGTCAGCCGCACGCAACATGCCAGCTTCGTGCTCGATGCACTCGAGCAAGCCTTGCACGAACGACGACCTGCTCACGGCGGCGGACTGGTCCATCACAGCGACAGGGGCTCGCAATACGTGTCCATAAAATACACTGAGCGTCTCGCTGAAGCGGGCATCGAGCCGTCTGTCGGCAGCGTCGGCGACAGCTATGATAATGCACTGGCAGAGACCATCAACGGCCTCTACAAAGCAGAGGTCATCCATCGGCGCGGACCATGGCGGAGCATTGAAGCCGTCGAGTTTGTGACGCTGGAGTGGGTGGACTGGTTCAACAATCGACGGCTGTTGGGGCCAATCGGCAACATCCCGCCAGCCGAAGCCGAGGAACGCTACTACGCCATGCTCAACGAGCAGAAGCTGGCAGCGTGACTCAAATGAAATGGCCTCCGAGGAACCCGGGGCGGTTCAAGTTGGAGTTCTTATAAGAGTTGGAGTTCCTGGCGGCCTCGGAGTCCAGGAACTTCATATCAGTCCAAAAGGGTTCTTTCATGGGGCAATGATTACGGCCCTCGCCGGTCTGCAATTGCTGCCGGCAGGCTACACATGGCCGGGCTTCGCAACAGGCTA
>JBOFFB010000312.1:0-5133 GCA_051648385.1 Allobosea sp. | reverse complement strand
TTTTCGATGTCGTCGCCGGATTTTCCTTGTCGATCGCTGCGAAAACGACATGTGCGGTCATGGCCATCGGCATGTCGGAAAGATGCCGGAACGGCCGGAAATCATGGTCGCGCAATTCATCAAGCGTCGCTGCAACCTTTGGCAGATGGTGATGACTGTCAGCCTGCGCCCTGCCATGGCCAGGCATGTGCTTGATCACCGGCAATACGCCGCCGGCCAGCAGCCCCTCGGCAGCCGCCCTGCCCATTCGTGCGACGTCGTCTGGCTGAAAGGCATAGGCGCGATCACCAATGACATCGTGGGCACCGGCGACGGGCACATCGAGCACCGGCAGGCAGTCGACATCAATACCGACCTCACGAAGGTCATGTGCCATGAGCCGGGCAGAAAGCCGCACCAGTGCCGTTCGCCGTGTCGGATCATTGATCTGTCCAAACCAGCGCGCCGCCGGATACGCGGGCCAGTTGGGCTGGCGCATCCGCTGCACCCTGCCGCCCTCCTGATCGATCAGGATCGGCGCATGCCAGCCGACCGTTGCACGCAGTTCAGCCGTCAGCGCCTTGACCTGAACGCGATCTTCAATGTTCCGCTTGAACAGGATGAAACCCCACGGCTCAACCTTCGCAAAGAAGGATTTCTCCTCTGCGGTGAGTTCAAGCCCGGCACATCCGGCAATGAAGGCACGTGATTTCATGGTTGTCAGCCGAACGACAACAGGCCGTACGGGTCAAGATGCCGCGCTCGAAATGCTGGGGATCAGCGCCTGCAAACGTGAAATGACCGGGCGCCTGGCCCGGTCGATCGAGGTGTCATGCGCGGAGGCCGCGATCAGTTCCGAGCAATGAAGCACTGTCCGCCTGCTGCCTGAAGTGCCTGACATTTTTCGGCAGCGTCCTCGCGCGAAAATGGCCCGACCCGAAGCCGATAGACCGTGCGACCATTGCCAACGTCGGCACGGCGGATGACCGGGCTGTCGCCCGAGAGCTGGTCGGCGAACCGCCGCTGAAGTGATGAGAAGGTCGAACGGGCCTCGGCCTCGCTGCCTGGAGCACCAAGTTGAACCATGAAGCCGCTGCCCGTTGTTGACTCGGTGGTACGCGGCTCAGGCGCGGGCGTCGCAGCTGCAATCTGCGCGCGCGGTGCTGCCGGACGAGGAGCCGGAGCATCGTCAACTGCTACGCGAGGTGCCGCCGGGCGCGGTGCAGGTGTCGAAGCCGTCACCGCTGGCACGGCCTGTCGCGGTGTCGGCACTGCAGCGGGCGGAGCTGCGGCGGCAGGTGCGCCATTCGCCGGCGCAATTGTGCCATCCGGGCGAACGGCAATCGTGCGGACACGGCGCGGTTCGCCCAACGCTGCTGCAGGTGGTTGAGCAAGTGGTTGAGCAGGTGCTTGAGCAGATGGTTGAACGAGCGAAGCGGCGGGTACTGCAGGCGCGGGTGCCACAACAACAGGGGGCGGTGGCACAGCTGCAACAACTGCTGGAGCCGCAGCGGGTGCATCAGCAACGGCTCCGGCTGGTGGAACTACGGCACCTGGACCCGGGAGGATGACGCGCGCGGCGGCGCGTGCCGTTGCCTGCACATCGATCGGCTGCTCTTCACGGGTCACGACACGCGCTTCACCAGGCTTCGGCTCCGGCGTGCGTTCATAAATCTGCTTGTTCTGATTCGGGATCTCGACCCCGCCGGGGTTCTGCGGCGGGATTTTCATCGGTCCCGCTTCTGCCTTGATCACGGGGGCCTCGCCGGTACCCTTCACAGGCCCTGACAAACCACGCAAACCGACGACAGCGCCAATCCCAAGCGCAGCCACACCCAGAAGCATGCCGGCAATCACCAGCCCCTTGCGTGGCTGCTGTGGCTCAAGGCTGCGCAAGTCTGCGGGTTGCTCTTCCGGAGGCTCAGGATAGTCGTTCGGAGGCAGGGGCTGAACAACATCGTCAGGAAGCTTTTCGTCCGCTTTGATCTGACTGCTCAAGGTATCAAGCTCACGCAAGTCCAGAGCGGTCTTGTCATTTTCCGCCTTGTGCCCAAGGGCATCATCGCGCTTGAGGAACTCACGGAACTCTTCAAGGCCAGAATTCACATCGCTGGCAAGGGGAGCTGCAGTCGGAGCAGAAGATGCCGTTGTCCCGCGCAACTCGCCCTGCAGCAGGCGGTCAAATTCGTCCAGCATGTCCTGATGGGGGATCGGTTTGCGCACGTCAGCATCCAGAGTGTCACCAGATGCAAAGGTGTTCGAATTGTTCAGGCGTTCATCGAGAGTTGGCTCGATTCGGCGTGGCACCGGTGGCGCGACCTGAACAGGCGCTGGCGGCGTTGAACCACCGCGATTGTCGGCAAAAAGCGATTTGAACGGATCATCCTGACCAACAATGCGGGCAAGATCAGCCAGCGGATCACTGGACACAGCCTTGGGCTGGCTGCTTGCAGTCCTGCGCAGCTGCCTCTCAAGATCATCAAGATCAACGGCGAAACGCGTTTTTGTCTGGTCCGACATGACGATCTCCACTCCCGCAGAAACTTGGCACAATTGTGCCCGTCTTGCAGCTGTCACACAGTTGTTTGTCAGCGCTGCCGGCGGAAAACCACCTCAACGCATCTCGGCGGGACTGGACACACCAAGCACGCCCAGTCCGGAAGCGAGAACAGCCTTCACTGCATGCACCAACGCCAGTCTCGCCAAGGTCGACTCTGGCTGGTTATGATTAACGAACCGTAATTGCGGCTCATCACGCCCCTTGTTCCAGAGTGCATGAAAGGCCTGAGCAAGATCATACAGGTAAAAAGCAACACGATGTGGCTCATGTGCCGCGGCTGCCTGCTCAACCAGACGTGGATATTGTGCAACGATCTTGATCAGTCCGCGCTCTGCTTCATCACTCAACAAGGCCAGATTCGCGCTGATGAGTGCCGTCATGCCCGAATCAAGGTCAGGCATAGCCTCGCCAGCTTGCCGGAAGATCGAGGCACAGCGGGCATGGGCATACTGTACGTAAAAGACAGGGTTCTCCTTGGATTGCTCAAGAACCTTGGCGAGATCAAATTCCAGCGTCGCGTCATTCTTGCGGAACAGCATCATGAAGCGCACCGCGTCAGGCCCGACCTCGTCGATGACTTCGCGCAGCGTGACGAAATCACCCGAGCGCTTCGACATCTTCACGGGTTCGCCATTGCGCATCAGCTTGACGAGCTGCACCAGCTTGATGTCGAGGCTGCCTTTGCCACCAGTGACGGCTTTCACCGCCGCCTGCATGCGCTTGACATAGCCGCCATGGTCAGCGCCCCAGACGTCGATCATCTCGGCGAAGCCACGATCGAACTTCGACTTGTGGTAGGCGATATCGGAGGCGAAATAGGTGTAGCCGCCATCTGACTTCATCAGCGGGCGGTCAACATCGTCGCCGAACTCTGTCGAGCGGAAGAGCGTCTGTTCGCGGTCTTCCCAGTCCCCGTCCTTCTGGCCCTTGGGCGGCGGCAAGCGGCCTTCGTAGATCAGGCCGCGCTGGCGCAGGAACTCCATGGCAGACGCAACCTCACCGCCATTTCCGCCGCCTTGCAGCGAGCGTTCGGAGAAGAATATCTTGTGTTCGACACCAAGCGCAGCGAGATCCTCACGGATCATGTCCATCATCGCGTCGATGGCCACGGGGCGAATTTGTCCGATCCATGTGGATTCCGCTTGGGCAAGAAGCGCAATTCCGTGAGTTTTTGCGAGCTTCTCGCCCACGCCGACCAGATAATCCCCGGGATAAAGCCCTTCAGGGATCGGCCCGATATCCTCACCAAGCGCCTCGCGGTAACGCAGGAATGCCGAGCGTGCGAGCACGTCGACCTGAGCGCCGGCATCGTTGATGTAGTATTCGCGGGTCACGTCGCGCCCGGCGAAGGCGAGAAGGTTGGCGAGCGCATCGCCAAACACCGCGCCGCGACCGTGGCCGACATGCATCGGGCCGGTGGGGTTGGCCGAGACGTATTCGACGTTGACCTTGGGAAGCGGCACCGGCTTGCCCTTGCCGAATGCCTCGCCCTTCGCAACAGCCGCCGCCAGAACCGCCTCGAACATGGCGGGCTTGACCACCAGATTGATGAAACCCGGCCCGGCGACCGACACGGAGACGACATCGCTGTCCTTTGCCAGTTCAGCCGCGATCAGATCAGCCAGCTGCCTCGGGTTCAGCTTCGCATCGCGCGCCAGCACCATGGCCGCGTTGGTGGACAGATCGCCATGACTGGCATCGCGCGGCGGCTCGACCACGACACGGGACATGTCAATGTCAGGTGGCACATGTCCGGCCTTGGCCAGTGCGTCCCGCGCCGCAAAAAGCCGCGCCGTGAATTCCTCGAAAATATTCATGTTTCGCAACGCCTTGACGGCGCGTCCTGTCATTATGATGCAGGCGCGGCGACGACCGCACTGCTTGATCCGTAGTGGCGCGCCTAGCGCAAGAGCGGGGTCGCGTCAAACAGCCTCGCATGCTCGTCGAGCGCATAACGATCAGTCATGCCGGCGATGTAGTCACAAACACGGCGGGAGCGGCGCTGTCCGTCCGTATCAGCGCGCCATTCGGGCGGCATCTGATCCGGATCGTCGCTGAAACGGGTAAAAAGGTCGAGCACCACCTGCGCCGCTTCCTGCCGGATGCGCATCACCCTCGCGTGGCGATACATGCGCGGAAACAGAAAACCTTTGATGGCCCGGTCGGCCTCCACAATCGGCGAAGAGAATGCAATGAGTGGTTTGCCTGCAAACCGCACCTCGTCGGCAGAACCAACGCCGCTCTCGGCCAGCAGCCGCGCGCTTTCGGTGATCACATCTTCGACGAAACGGGTAATCGTGCGCCGAACAAGTTCGCTGATCAGCCGCGTCCGCTCCAGCGTCGGGTATTCCTTGCGGATATCGCCCAGAAGGCCCGCGAGGAATGGCACCGCTTGCAGATCGTCGACATCGAACAGCCCTGCCCTGAGGCCATCGTCGATATCATGGGCATTGTACGCGATGTCATCGGCAAGGGCGGCAACCTGGGCCTCGGCACTGGCATGTGTCGAAAGCCACAAGTCATACCGCGCACTGTAGTCGAGGATTGCACCGGAGACACCATGGGCGGCGTGCTTCGTGGTTGGTCGACCATCG
>JBOFFB010000311.1:0-2202 GCA_051648385.1 Allobosea sp. | reverse complement strand
CAGGATGATCGTCATCCTCGGACTTGTTCCGAGGACCCACGCATCACTCCGGCTTCGCCTCGAACCGCTTCGCGCCCCAGCGGCTGGCAAAACCGATGGCGATGAACACAACGCCTGTGATCACAGTGGTGTAGGGCTGCGCGTCCACATCGCCGCGCACGTACTGCACCACCGTGAGCAGCAGCAGCAGCGAGCCGGTGAACCAGCACATAGCCTTCATGACGGTGAGACAGGCAATGGCCATCGAGCGCGCGAAGATCATATCAGCTGCCCGCCCACCACCGCGACGGCACCGCAAACCGCCCTGCCGCCTGCTCGATCACCTCGGACAGTGCGAAAAGCGTTTCCTCGTCGAATGGCCTGCCGATCAACTGCAGGCCGAGCGGCAAGCCCTGCGGATCGAGGCCTGCAGGCACGGCGATGGCTGGCAATCCTGCCATGTTCACCGTTACGGTGAAGATGTCGTTGAGGTACATCTCGACCGGATCAGCCGAACCCTTCTCGCCGATGCCGAAGGCGGCAGAGGGCGTGGCTGGCGTGAGGATGGCATGGATGCCGGCGGCAAACACATCCTCGAAATCTTTCTTGATCAGCGTCCGAACCTTCTGCGCACGCAGATAGTAAGCGTCATAGTAGCCAGCCGAGAGCACATAGGTGCCGATCATGATACGGCGCTTGACCTCTCGGCCAAAGCCGGCGGCGCGGGTCTTCTCATACATGTCAGCAATGTCGCGGCCCTGCTCGCGCAGGCCGTAACGCACTCCATCATAACGCGCGAGGTTGGATGAAGCTTCGGCTGGTGCAACGATGTAATATGCGGGTAGCGCATATTTCGTGTGCGGCAGCGTGATGTTGACGATCTCCGCACCGGCGGCCTTCAGCCAGTTGATGCCGTCCTGCCAAAGCGTTTCGATCTCTTCCGGCATGCCATCGAGGCGGTACTCTTTCGGGATGCCGATCTTCATGCCCTTGACCGAGCGGCCAATGGCCTTCTCGTAATCCGGCACGGCGATATCGACCGAGGTGGTATCCTTCGGATCATGGCCGGACATCGAGCGCAGCATCACCGCGCAATCACGCACTGTCTTGCCGATCGGACCGGCCTGATCCAGCGACGAGGCGAATGCAACGACGCCCCAGCGCGAGCAGCGGCCATAGGTCGGCTTGATGCCGACAGTGCCGGTGAAAGCGGCTGGCTGGCGAATCGAGCCGCCCGTATCGGTCGCGGTGGCGGCAAGGCAAAGGTTTGCAGCAACAGCCGACGACGAGCCGCCGGACGAGCCGCCGGGCACGAGATAGGTGCCCTCCACCCCTGCGCTTCCGACACCCATGTTCGAGCCTTCACGCCGCCATGGGTTGATGACGTTGCCGAAAGCAGAGGTCTCATTGGATGAGCCCATGGCGAATTCGTCATTGTTGAGCTTGCCGAGCATGACTGCGCCATCGCGCCAAAGCTGGGCAGTGATGGTTGACTCGTAAGTCGGCACGAAATTGCCGAGAATCTTTGATGAGGCTGTCGTGCGCACGCCAGCGGTACAGAACAGGTCCTTGATGCCGAGCGGCAGGCCTTCGAGCGCCCCGCCCTCGCCTTTCGCGAGCTTCGCATCGGACGCGGCGGCCTGCTTCAGAGCGATCTCGGGGGTTTCCAGCACGTAGGCATTCAGAAGCCGCGCCGCTTCGACCGCCGCAATGTGCGCCTTGGCCAGTTCGGTGGCGCTGAAAGCCTTGGCGCGGAGCCCGTCGCGCGCTTCGGCCAAGGTGAGTTTCGTCAGGTCGGTCATGGCTGCATTCTGTCATATCTGGAAACTGGGACCCCGGATCGCCGCTTTGCGCCGTCCGGGGTGGTCAAATGACGCTTTGGCGTCATTCGACCACCTTTGGCACCATGAAATAATCATCTTCCGTTTGCGGGGCATTCCTGACGATCTGCGCTGCGATCTCACCATCATTGACGATGTCAGCACGCTTTTTCATCACCATCGGCATGACGGAAGTCATCGGCTCGATGCCATCGACATCGACCTCGTTGAGCTGCTCGACAAAGCCAAGCATGGCGTTGATCTCGTCCTGCATCCTGGCAACATCCCCCTCAGGCAGGGCAATGCGGGCAAGATGGGCAACGCGCTTCACGGTGGCGGCATCGACAGACATGGTAGGTGACTCCCCAAACATGATGATGCCGCACCGATGGCACTGCAACAT
>JBOFFB010000310.1:0-1629 GCA_051648385.1 Allobosea sp. | reverse complement strand
GCTTTACACTGTTTCGACCACCCACAACGAATTTGAGCTGATCCGGCAAAACAACATCGCGGCGGCAACGTCTCTCGGACTCAGCCTCACCGGGTTCGCGCTTCCGCTGTCCAGCGCCATCGTCAATTCAAAGACCATTCCAGACCTGATGGTCTACGGCGTTGTGGCGATCGTCATCCAGATCGTCGTCTACTGGCTGGTCAGGCTGCTGTTGACCAACTTGTCACAGCGCATTGCCAACGGCGAAGTGGCCGCCGCGCTGTTCCTCGGCGCGGCGTCGCTGGCGGCAGGCGTCATCACCGCGGCGTCAATGGTGTTCTGAGGGGCCTAGACCATTTCGCATTTAATTTGATTTGTATCCAGCGTTGGCGATGTAGTTTGCGCATTCCTGTTTTGGGATCGCGTCGAGGATGAGCTTGATGGCATCGTGCACGGCTTCAACGGTGCGGCCCATGGCTTTTCGCATGGCGTGTTTGATCTTGGAGAAGAGCTGTTCGATGGGGTTGAGATCAGGACTGTAGGGCGGCAGGAAGAAGATCCTTGCGCCTGTGGCCCGGACCATCTGCCTGACGGCCTTACCCTTGTGCGAGCCGAGGTTGTCGAGCACGACGACATCTCCCGGCTTGAGCGTCTTGAGGAGCTCTTTTTCGACATATGTCTTGAAGGCATCCCCGTTGATGGGACCAGGCAGCACCCATGGCGCATCGATCCTGTCCACGCGCAGCGCAGCGATGAATGTCATGGTCTTCCAGTGTCCATGCGGGACATGGGCTATCAGCCGTTTGCTGCGATCGCCCCAGCCTCTGAGCGGGGCCATGTTGGTCTTGACCCATGTCTCGTCGAGAAAAACCAGCCGCGCAGGGTCAATCGTGCCCTGATAGCGCTTCCATTGCTCGCGGCGGCGCACCAGCTTGGGCCGTGTCACCTGTTCGGCGGGAAGCACGGTTTTTTTTGAAGCTCTTGCCCTCTCTGTGCAGAAAGCGGCCGACGCTGGCCGGGTGAACCTTCAGGCCACGCGCGGCAAGGCCTTCCGTCAACACCGCTATTGTCACATGAGGCATCCGCTCCACCTCGGACAGGACCCAGTCACGGTGCCCTCCAGCGATCATCAAAGGTCGATGCCCACCCATCTTCCCCGGCGCTGCACTGCCGGTTGCACGCTTGCGCTGAGCCCATTTGATGACGCTGGAAACGGCCACCTTCAACGCTGCCGAAACCTCGTAGCTCGTCTCACCAGCAGCAAGCCGATCCATGGCCCGTTCCCGCAAATCCATCGAATACGGTCTTGTCATCTGCGCCGACCTCCAAACCGGTCAAAGCAGTGAATCTGATTTGCAGCAAAAGCGGAATCCCGATTCAGTCAAAAGGCGCGATGCTCTAGATGACAGCCTCGATGAGAAACGGCCCCTTGTGCGCAAGCCCTGCGCGCAGGGCCACGACAAATCCCGAAACAGAATCTGCTCTGATGCCGGCCACGCCCATGCCTTTGGCCAGCGCCACCCAGTCCAGCGCCGGATTGTCGAGCGACAGCATGTCGAGCGCCTTGCGGCCCGGATTGGTTGCGCCAACAGCCATCAACTCACCGGTCAGGATGGCATAGCTGCGGTTGGCCCAGATGATGGTCAGCAC
>JBOFFB010000309.1:0-3553 GCA_051648385.1 Allobosea sp. | reverse complement strand
CGTGCATTCTCCATGCCCACCGGATCATAACCACGTATCATGGCTCCTGCCTTGATCAATTGCGGAATCACCACCAGTGAGACAGCGGCTCGCATATCATCAGTCCCGGCTTTGAACGTCAGGCCGAGAACCGCGATTGTTTTGCCGGCCACGGAGCCACCAGCAGCGGCAATGATCTTGCGTACCATTTCCCCCTTGCGGCTATCATTTACAGCGACAGCAGTTTCGATCGTTCGCAGCGGAATGCCGTGATCTTGCGCGGTCTTCATCAGCGCCAGCATGTCCTTCGGAAAACAGGAGCCGCCGAAGCCGGGGCCCGGCTGAAGAAACTTGCCGCCGATGCGCGTATCGAGCCCCATTCCATAAGATACATCCTGTACGTCAGCTTTGATTTCCTCGCACAAGTTTGCCAGCTCATTGATGAACGTGATCTTGAGCGCAAGGAAACAGTTAGAAGCATATTTTATAAGTTCCGATGTCCGTCTGTTGGTAGCGACGAGGGGCACGCCGCGTGCCACGAAGGGGGCATACAGTTCCTTCATTCGAGCTGCAGCTTCGGTATTTTCAGTGCCAACGACGATCCGGTCCGGATGCTGGAAATCCCTGACAGCCGAGCCTTCGCGCAGAAATTCCGGGTTGGAAACAACCGAGAAACGCGCCGTCGGATTGCCCTTGCGGATAATTACGTCAACCTCGTCGCCGGTTCCGACAGGAACCGTAGATTTCATTACGATAAGTGTCTCGTGGAGGGCTTGCGGTGTCAACGCCTCAGCGATCTCCCCAGCCACCGCAAAAACCTGCGACATGTCGGCGTGGCCGTCGGATGGGCGCGGCGGCGTACCAACGCAGATAAAGACAACATCGCAAGTCGATACGGGCTCATAGAGATCCGGAGTAAACTTGAGCGAAGCAGCACTGAGAGTCTGACGCATCAGATCTTCCAACCCTTCTTCATAGATCGGGCTGGTGCCGCGCCGCATCTTTGAAATCTTGGCGGTGTCGCGGTCGATGCACGTCACCTGATGCCCATCGTCAGCAAGGCAAACTCCGGTTACGAGGCCGACATAGCCGGAGCCGACAACTGCGATTTTCACTTTATGACTCCAAATCAGCTAGAGATTGCAGCTTAAAATAACCCTAGCCTCGGCAAGGCGACTAAAAATTATAGCCGCAGTTATAAACTAAGCAGATACTGTCCATACCGCGTCTTCGCAAACATCTGCCCGCGCGCATGCAGAGCCTCTCTTGAAATAAAGCCGTTGATGTAGGCGATCTCCTCGAGGCAGGCAACCTGGACGCCCTGCCTGTGCTGGATCGTTCGCACGAACTCCGACGCTTCCAGCAGGCTGTCATGGGTGCCGGTGTCGAGCCAAGCGTAACCGCGGGACATGGGTTGGACGTGGAGTTCGTCCAGTTCCATGTAAAGGCGGTTGAGATCGGTGATCTCGTATTCGCCGCGGGGCGACGGCTTGAGTGAGGCTGCCATGTCAAGCACGCGGTTATCGTAGAAATATAGTCCCGTAACAGCCATGTTGGATTTCGGTTTGGCGGGTTTCTCCTCGATCGACAACGCCATGCCTGCGTCGTCCAGTTCGACCACGCCATAGCGCTCCGGGTCATCAACGCGGTAGGCGAAAACGGTGGCTCCGCTGCGACGTTCGACCGCGCTGCGGAGCAATTCGCTCATGCCAGCCCCGAAGAAAATGTTGTCGCCCAGCACCAGCGCGACGTTGTCGGTGCCCACAAATTCACGCCCGATGGTGAAGGCCTGGGCCAGACCTTCGGGCTTGGGCTGCACGGCATAGCTCATGTTGAGCCCGAAATCGGAGCCGTCACCGAACAGGCGCTGGTAGTTCTCGATGTACTCCGGCGACGAAATGATCAGGATGTCGCGGATATGGGCGAGCATCAGCACCGAAAGCGGGTAGTAGATCATCGGCTTGTCATAGATCGGCAGAAGCTGCTTGTTGATCGCCAATGTCGCCGGATGAAGCCGCGTGCCGGAGCCGCCAGCCAGAATGATGCCCTTCATGATCTCAGGTTCTCGCAGGTTCTATGTGATATGTCGGGGTGAGCAGGGTCTTGACGAGCGAGCCGACTGACACTTGCCAGGGCGGGCAGTCGACGCCGTACTCGGCAACGATCCGCGCCGTGCTCAGCCTCGAATTGGCCGGGCGGCGCGCCGGTGTTGGATAGTCCGCGGTGGTGATGGCTTCAACCTCTGGGTTCGGCCCACCATGTGCCGCTGCGACCACAAATACCTCGCGGGCCAAGCCGCACCAGGTGGTTTCGCTGGCGTTGCAACAGTGGAAGGTGCCAGAAGGTGCGGTGCTGTCGGCCATCATCTTGAGGGTGATCACCTGCAGCGCGCGCGCCAGATCGGCAGCGACTGTCGGCGCGCCCCATTGGTCGTCAACCACTTTCAGGAGCGGCCTCTGTGCACCCACGCGCAGCATCGTCTTGACGAAGTTGTTGCCATGGGGGCTGACCACCCAGGAGGTGCGCACGATGGCGTGCCGGGCTGTGCCGGTGCGGATGGCCTGCTCGCCACCCTCCTTGGATGCTCCGTAGACTCCCACTGGCCCGACAGGGTCGGTTTCGAGATAGGGCGAGGTCTTGGTGCCATCGAACACGTAGTCCGTCGAGACATGCAGGATCGGGATGCCGACCTTAGCGGCGTGAGCTGCAAGTACCGCTGGCGCGACGGCATTGACCAGCCAGGCTGTGGCCAAATCGCTCTCGGCCTTGTCGACGGCGGTGTACGCCCCGACACTCAGGATCGCGGCGAAGGATTTTCCATCCAAGTACCGCGCGACCGAGGCTGGATCGGCCAAATCGCAATCGGTGCGAGTTGGCGCAACGAGTTGCACACCTTCAGGCCAAGCCAAGCCGCGAAGCTCAGTGCCGACCTGGCCTGTTCCGCCAGTGAGCAGGATATCCGGCATTAGACGACCTTCAGCCCGAGCCGCTGGCCGCCGTAGCTTCGCGCCTGAATGGCGCGCCACCAGGCTTCGTTGCCCAAATACCATTGCACGGTGCGCTTCAATCCGCTCTCGAAAGTCTCAACCGGCGTCCAGCCCAGCGTCTCGCGGATCTTGGTGGCATCGATGGCGTAGCGATGGTCATGGCCGGGCCGGTCGGCTACAAAGCCGATCTGAGCACGGTAGCTTGCGCCATCGCTGCGCGGGTGCAAGCCATCGAGCAGATCGCAGATGGTCTCGACCACGGTCAGGTTCTTTACCTCATTGTGGCCGCCGATGTTGTAGGTTTCGCCGGGCGTGCCGCGCTCGAGCACGGCCTGCAAGGCCCGTACATGGTCTTCGACGAAGAGCCAGTCACGCACATTGTCGCCCTTGCCGTAGACCGGAAGCGTCTCGCCCGCGAGCGCCTTGATGATCATCAGCGGGATCAGCTTTTCAGGGAAATGATAGGGTCCGTAATTGTTGGAGCAATTGGTGATGAGCGTCGGCAGGCCGTAAGTGTGGTGCCAGGCGCGAACCAGATGGTCCGAACCCGCCTTCGACGCCGAATATGGCGAGCGCGGGTCGTAAGG
>JBOFFB010000308.1:0-4952 GCA_051648385.1 Allobosea sp. | reverse complement strand
GAGCAGCGGGCCATTGTGCTTGACCAGACCTTCCAGGGTTTCCCATGTCAGGTTGAGGCCATCGAAGGCCGGATAGCGTCGTTCCAGCCTCGTCACGATCCGCAATGCCTGGGCGTTGTGATCGAAGCCGCCCTCGCCTTCCATGCAGGCTTGCAGCGCGTCTTCGCCGGTATGGCCGAACGGGGTGTGGCCAAGATCGTGGGCCAGCGCCAGCGCCTCGGCCAGATCTTCATCCAGCCCGAGCGAACGCGCCACCGCACGGGTGATTTGCGCGACCTCGATTGTGTGTGTCAGGCGGGTGCGGAAATGATCGCCCTCGTGAAAAACGAAAACCTGCGTCTTGTGCTTCAGGCGCCGGAAAGCCGTCGAGTGAATGATCCTGTCCCGGTCGCGCTGGAAGTCGCTGCGCGTCGGCGAGGCAACTTCGGGCACCACCCGTCCACGGGTTTGCGACGGCCTACAGGCATAAGGCGCTCGGAAACGGTCCCCGGGCTCAGGCATTGCGGGCTTGACCTCGTCAATGGGCGCTTGCTCCACAGGAGCTTGAACTGGAACGCACGTGTCCTTACCTTGCATGCAAGCACGGAGACAAGCCGACGATGTCTGATTCAGCCCCAAACACGACCACGTTGAACGTCACGGATCGTGCCTTTGCACGCATCGCGTCAGTACTGGCGACGGAGCCGGAAGGCACCAAGCTGCGCGTTGCGGTCAACGGCGGCGGCTGTTCCGGGTTTCAGTACGTGTTCGAAATGGACCAAACCGCAAACAGCGATGACATCGTTCTGGCCAAGGGTGCTGCGACAGTCCTTGTCGACGAAGCCTCACTCGGCTTTCTGGTCGGCTCCACGCTTGATTTCATCGACGACCTGATTGGCCAATCGTTCAAGATCAGCAATCCGAATGCCACATCATCGTGTGGCTGCGGCACATCGTTCGCCGTGTGAGCGGCACGTCGTGAGCGGCACCTCTGGCCACGCGCCACGAATCTCCGTTGGAATACCGGTCTACAATGGCGAGCCCTTCCTGGCCGATGCGCTGGCTTGCCTCAGTCGGCAGGATGTGACCGACGCAGAGTTTATTATTTGCGATAACGCCTCCACCGACGCGACTGCACGGATTGCAGCGGAATTTGCCGCCCGTGATCCCCGCTTCCGTATCGTCCGGCAAGCCACCACCAAACCAGCCGAAGAGAACTTCAGTGACGTGCTGCATCAGGCTCACGGGCAATTTTTCTGCTGGCGAGCGGCAGATGATCTGTCATCGGACAACTTCCTTGCGGAACTGGCGCGGTTGCTTGACGCCGATCCGAGCCTCGTCCTGGTCACGTGCCGGATCGATAACATCCGTGGGGCTGAACCTGCTGTCATCCGCTCGACGCCCATGCCCGTCAGATCGCCGGGTTCGCACGACTTGTGGCACACGCTGAAACTGAGCCACACGATCCGCGCTGCAGCATTCTATGGCCTTTGGCGCCGGGATGATCTCATCCGCCGCTATGCCGGGGTCACGGCCAACTTTCCTTATCTGTTCGCGCAGGATGTACTGTTGTTGCTGGACCCCATCCTGCAAGGCCGCGTGGCGACGACCAACAACGCCGTGTTCGTGCAGCGCCTGAAAGACAAGGGCGGCAACGCGAGCGCTGCGCCGTTCTACGCAATTCGTGATGCAGCGCAGCAGGCCAAGGCCCGCGCAAAGTTTCTTGGCCTGGCGCTCGGCCATGTGCGTGCGCTCGATGCTTCGAGGTTCAGGAAGCTGATTCTGGGGTTCGCAACCCGGCTTTATGTGGAGCGCCGCGTTTTCCGCCTATGGCGTATCCGGCTCGCCGAAGTTCGCGCGAGAATAACCCGGCACCTTTGAATTTGACCAAACGTCAATGACGGGCGACACTGTCGTCATATTGCACCCGAGATTCGCCACAAATCAGGTATTGATCTCACAACCCGGCCACATTTTGCCGGGTATCTCAAAAAGGTCCGCCACATGCCGAATTTCATGTCCGCCGCACCGCTTCGCCTGATCGCGTCCGCAGTGATGCTGCTTGCAGCGAGCTTTACCGCCAGCGCTGCCGATCTGACCCTGACCAACCTGCGCTACGACGCGGGCATCATCAAGATCACCATCCCGCGCATGGACGTTCGTGGCACATCTCTCAGCGAGAATGAACTGCGCGGCATACTCGACGGAACCGGCCCAGGGGATGCTGTCTCACGGCTATCGCGCCTCCAGGCAAGTTCGGTCAGCATGCCCGAGTTGGTCATGGTGCAGGATGTCGGCGGCACCGGCAGCCAGACCATGACGTATCGCGACATCAGCCTGACCAACATCGCTGGCGGCGTGATCGGGCGCATGCGTGCGGCAGGCATGACCGGCGAGATGACCGATCCGACAGTCGGCAAGATCCCGTTCACAATCGGCGAGATGACGGCTGAAGGCGTCGACATGCCGGTGTCGGCCCGCGCGCTGACGACATCTGTGACTGATCCTGCCCAGGTGCCTTTGGCGCCGATCTACAGAAGCGTGAGCTATCGCGACTACGTGATCAATCTGCCGGGTGCGATGGGCCAGATCAGTGTCGCAAGCGTGGTCGGGCGCGACGCCAAGGCGAGGCCCGGCAAGGAACCCTTGATGACCACGTTCCGCGGCATCATGGACATGGCGGAGAAGCAGAAGGCAGATGGCAACTCCAAAGGTGACCCATCTGCTGCCGATCTCGCCATGATCGCGCGCATGATCGGCTTCTTCGACAATTTCGAATATGGCGTGATGGACGCGGAGGGTTTCAAGGGCAGCTTCAAAGCAGACAAGGACGCCGCGACCTTCAGCATCGCCCGCATGCGCTTCAGTGACCAGGCCCAGCAGGGCGGCTTTGCCATGCTCGGTCTCAAGGTTGATGCCGGACCCGCGAAGGTCTCGCTGGGTGAGTTCGAAATGCGTGATTTCGGCTACCGCGACAGCCTGAAAGTGCTCGCGGAAATGCTGGAACGCGGCGACATGACCGCCATGATGACCGGCTACGGCAAGCTCATTCCCAAGCTTGGCACGATCCGCATGAAGGACTTCAATCTCGAAGCGCCAGACACCTCGCAGCGCAATCGGCGCGGCCCGCCGGAGATCATCCGCGCGTCGGTGAAGAGCATGGAACTTGGCTTTGGCCAGCAGGTCGACGGTATCCCGACTGCAGTGCGCTTCAGTGCCGATGAGTTTGCCGCGCCGCTTCCCGCCGGTTCGCGCGAGCAATCCGTGCGCGATCTGATCGCCATGGGCTACAAGGACGTCAATCTGTCCTGGCTGGCGGACCTCGCTTGGGCGCAAGATCGCGAACAACTCAACATCAAGGCGTTGAACCTCTCCGGCAAGGACATGGCATCGCTGGCCTTTGCAGGACAGCTCGGCAACGTCAGCAAGGATGCGTTCTCGACCGATACCGCGCTGGCGCAGGTGGCGTGGCTTTCGGCCACGGCCCAGCGGCTCACCATGACTTTCGAGAATTTCGGCGGGATCGAAAAAATCGTCGCGCGCGAAGCTGCGAAGGCAAAGAAGACACCTGAAGCGCTGCGGCGGGAATGGGGCACACTCGCAGCGATCGGCCTGCCCGCGATCCTTGGCGATTCCGATGGAGCCAAGGCAATCTCAGGCGCAATCGCCCGTTTTGTGGCACGCCCCGGCAAACTCGGCATCGACATCACCTCACGTTCGCCCGGCGGCATTGGCGTTGCTGACGCGGTGCAGGCCATGGGCGCGCCACAGGCCCTGTTCGAAAAACTTGAAGTGCAGGCGCGGGCCGAATAACTCAACGCCGCGCGATCGACCTCAGTTCGCCAGCCACGCTGGCGCGCTCGGCCTCGGTGCAGGCACGCGGCAGGTTATAGGCGCGAACCGCAAGTGCCTGGTTGGTCGCGATCAGCCTGCGCCGCTCGTCACCCTGATAGACTGCAACCAAGCGCCCGCGCTCGACACGCAAGCCGCAATCATAGCCACGCGAAACGATGGAGGCAGCGTATTCGGGCGTGCCCGGCACGTAGGAGGTGTGCTGCTGGCAGGCGGTGAGAAGGAGTGGCGCGAAGAGGATGAAGATCACGCCCGTGTTCCCACTCCCCTTGCGGGAGAGGGTTAGGGAGAGGGGTTGAGCGGCCCGACATCCGAGTGCATGCGACCCCTCTTCCGGCCTCCGGCCACCTTCTCCCTCAAGGGGAGAAGGACACGCTTTCGCAAGTTCGTCGATCAGCAGACGGGCTATTCCTGCACATTCAGCCGGATGTGCAACTCGCGCAGCTGCTTGGGCGTGACATCACCCGGTGCGCCCATCAGCACGTCGAGTGCCTGCTGGTTCATCGGGAACAGCGAGATTTCGCGCAGGTTCGCTGTGCCGCAGAGCAGCATCACGATGCGATCCACACCTGCCGCCATGCCGCCATGCGGCGGCGCGCCGTACTGGAAGGCGCGGTACATGCCGCCAAAACGCTCGACCACATCGGTCTCGCCATAGCCGGCGATCTCGAAGGCCTTGACCATCGCTTCAGGGCGATGGTTGCGGATGCCGCCGGAAGCCAGTTCATAACCATTGCAGGCGATATCGTACTGGAACGCCTTGATGGTGACCGGGTCCTGCGTTTGCAGCGCCTCCAGCCCGCCCTGCGGCATCGAGAACGGGTTGTGGCTGAAATCGATCTTCTTTTCGGTCTCGTCGTATTCGTACATCGGAAAATCGACGATCCAGGCAAGCTCGAAACGCTCCTTGTCGATCAGGTTCAGGTCCTCGCCAACTTTCGTGCGGGCAAGGCCAGCGAACTTGACGAACTTGGCCGGGTCGCCCGCGACGAAGAAGCAGGCGTCGCCATCGGCGAGGCCAAGCTGCTGGCGCACGGCCTCGGTCTTTTCCGCGCCGATGTTGTTGGCGATCGGGCCGGAGCCTGCGCCTTCCTTCCAGAAAACATAGCCCAACCCCGGTT
>JBOFFB010000307.1:0-4860 GCA_051648385.1 Allobosea sp. | reverse complement strand
TGCCGACATCGACCATGATCCATTTGCGCGAACGCTCCGGCCCAAAACCGTAGAGCGCCACGTTCATGCCGATTTCGCCGAGACCGCCGAGCGGGCAGAAGACGAACTGATCGGACTTGAAACTATCTTGTTTTGTCATGCCTTGTCAGTAAGGCGATTGGCGCGCCCGTCAATCGCCAAAGAACAGATCACCTGCGTCAATACGGACTTCGCCGCCGGGTGTGTCCAGAAGCAGACAGCCGCGCGCGTCTATGCCGCGCATGATGCCGCGGATTTCACCCGACGGCGGGCGCACGCGGACCTGAGTGCCGATGCCGTGCGCGACCGCGAGCCAATCGGCGCGGGTTTGGGAGAATCCGTGGCGTTGCCGGATATCGAGCGCAGCAAGCCACTCAAGGCTGAGAGCACTGAATACGGCGGCTCGCGAGCTTGACTTAAATTCGCCGGCAAAAGCGATACGACCCCTCTCCCTTACCCTCTCCCACAAGGGGAGAGGGAGACTTTGGCTTTGTTTGCCATATCCAACCTCGGTGCCTGGCACCAATGTCGAAGAACCAATTGTGCCATTGATGTCTCCTCTCCCCTTGCGGGAGAGGCAAGGAGAGGGGTCGCGCCGATTTTGGCTATTGGCAATGAAATCTACTCGGTATGGCGTGCCAGAAGGCGCCGAAACAAGATTGACACCGAATCCGATCAGGACTGCGAACTGCCCGCGCACGTGCATGCCTTCAAGCAGCAGGCCGGCGACTTTGGCCCCGCCGAGAAGCAGATCGTTGGGCCACTTGATGGCCAACTCCGGATGGACGAGGCCGGTTGCAGCCACAACGGCACGGTGCAACGCCAGCCCGGCAACAAATCCCAGTTCAGGCGCAACGGCTGGATCACAAGGCGCGGTTAGCGCGAGTGTCGCGTAGAGATTGCCCGGTGGTGACACCCAGGTGCGGCCATGCCGCCCTCGCCCACCGGTCTGCTCGTCTGCCACGAACCATTGCGGCGCGGTATTCCCAGCCGTGACATAGGCCCGTGCCTCGTCCATGGTCGAGCTGACGGACGTGTGATGGGTGACCGCATATCCCGCCGCGATAGCTTCTGGCGCAGGCGCGATAGTCAGCGCCCTACCCTCAGAACAGCGACTTTGCAGCAGCCAGTGCCGATGACACCAGCGGGCCGGGCACCAGCCAGAAGACGATGACCAGAACACTGCAGATGGCCAAAACGCCCTTCAGCGCTGGGGGCATCGTCTCGAATGCGCCCTTGGGCTTGTCGAAATAGATGATCTTGACGATGCGCAGGTAGTAGTAGGCCCCTACCACGCTGGCAATGACGCCAAGCACTGCGACATAGTAGAGCTTGGCTTCGATGGCAGCGGTGAAGACATAGAACTTGGCGAAGAAACCCGCCAGCGGCGGAATGCCGGCCAGCGAGAACAGCAGCATGGCAAGGCAGAACGCCATCAGCGGTTGAGTTTGCGACAGGCCGGAAAGCTCCTCGATATCCTCGACCATCTGGCCATCGCGGCGCATGCACAGGATGCAGGCAAAGGTGCCAAGCGTCATGACGAGATAGATCGCCATGTAGATTGCGACACCCTGCACGCCATTGACCGTGCCGGCAGCAAGGCCGACGAGCGCGAAGCCCATGTGTCCAATCGACGAGTAAGCCATCAGCCGCTTGATATTGCGTTGGCCGATCGCGGCGAACGCGCCGAGCGCCATCGACGCCACCGAGATGAAGATGATGATCTGCCGCCAATCGGCGATGGCACCTGGAAACGCGCCAACGAACACGCGCACCGTCATCGCCATTGCCGCCATCTTGGGCGCAGCAGCGAAGAATGCGGTGACTGCTGTGGGTGAGCCCTCGTAAACATCCGGCGTCCACATGTGGAACGGAACGGCGGAAATCTTGAAGGCGAGCCCGGCTGCCATGAAGACGAGGCCGAAGACCAGGCCAAGCCCGATCTTGTGGCCGCCAGCACCGCCATGGCTGAGCGCAGCAGCAATGCCATCGAATGTGACCGTGCCTGTGAAGCCATAAACCAGCGACATGCCGTACAGCAGCATGCCGGAAGACAGCGCGCCGAGAACGAAATATTTCAGGCCCGCTTCCGACGATTTCGCATCATCGCGGTTCATCGCTGCAACGACGTACAGCGCCAGCGATTGCAGCTCTACACCGACATAGAGCGCGATGAGGTCATTGGCAGAGATCATCATCATCATGCCAATGGTGGCCAGCACGATCAGAATCGGGAATTCGAATTTGGCCATGCCTTCGCGGCGGATATAGTCCGACGACATGATGACGGCAGCCGCTGCTCCGATCAGCGTCAGCACCTTCATGAAGCGACCAAAGCCGTCAGCCACGAACGCGCCATTGAAAGTGATCTCTTTGCCGGTCTGGCTCAGCACCATGATGCCAGCGATGCCGAACAGCGCAACCGCCATGATTTCCATCAGGCGCAGCGACTTTTCGCCCTGAAGCGCACCAATCAGCACCATGGCCAATGCGCCAGCCGCGAGCATAATCTCGGGCAGCGCAGGCATGAGGTTGGGGACAGCGTGCATCGTCATGGCCTCACTGGACTGCCGACAGCGCCAGCTTGGTGGCGGTGATCGCAGCCTCGTAGTTCTTGAGCAGAAGATCGGTCGGCGCGGCGAAAACATCGAGGATCGGGCCTGGACGCACACCGTAGTAGATGGTCAGCGCAGCCAGCGGCACCAGCAGCACCATCTCGCGGCGGTTGACATCGGTGATGCCCTTAAGCTCGGGCTTGTCGAGTTCGCCGAACATCACGCGGCGATAGAGCCAAAGCGCGTAAGCCGCCGACAGGATGACGCCGAAGGTCGCAAAAAACGCCACCCATGGGTTAGCCTTGAACGCGCCCACCAGCGTCAGGAATTCGCCGACAAATCCCGCCGTGCCGGGCAAGCCGACATTTGCCATGGTGAAGACCATGAACAACACCGCATAGATCGGCATGCGGTTGGTAAGGCCCCCATAGGCCTTGATCTCGCGCGTATGCATCCGGTCATAAACCACGCCGACACAGAGGAAGAGCGCGCCAGAAACCAGCCCGTGGCTGACCATCTGGAACATTGCGCCCTGGATGCCCTGCGGCGTCATCGTGAACAGGCCCATGGTAACGAAGCCCATGTGTGCGACCGATGAATAGGCGATCAGCTTCTTGATGTCCTCCTGCATCAGCGCCACCAAGGACGTGTAGATGATGGCGATGACCGAGAGCGCGAACACCATCGGCGCGAACAGCAGCGACGCGTCCGGAAACATCGGGATCGAGAAGCGGATGAAGCCGTAGCCGCCCATTTTCAGCAGGATGCCTGCAAGGATGACCGAGCCAGCCGTCGGCGCTTCAACGTGCGCATCTGGTAGCCAGGTATGCACCGGCCACATCGGCATCTTGACGGCGAACGACGCGAAGAAAGCCAGCCAGAGCCAGGTTTGCAGCTCCTTGCCGAACTTGTGCTGCAGAAGCTGCGTGATGTCGGTGGTGCCCGCGCTCCAGTACATCGCCATGATGGCGAGCAGCATCAGCACTGAGCCAAGCAGCGTGTAGAGGAAGAACTTGAACGAGGCATAGATCCGGCGCTTGCCGCCCCAGATGCCGATGATCAGGAACATCGGAATGAGGCCAGCCTCGAAGAAGATGTAGAAAAGCACGAGATCGAGCGCCACGAAGACGCCGATCATCAGCGTTTCCAGCACCAGGAACGCGACCATGTATTCCTTCATGCGGTGTTCGATGCTCTCCCACGAGGCGAGGATGCAGAACGGCATGAGGAAGGCTGTCAGCAGCACGAATGGCATCGAGAAACCATCAACGCCGAGCTTGAAGCGGATGGTTTCAGAGAGCCAGCCATGGCTTTCGATGAGCTGGAACTGGGCGCTGCCGCTGTCGAAGCGGTTCCACGCCACAAGTGCTAGCGCGAAGGTTATGACGGTGGTGATCAGTGCTGCCATGCGGGCATTGGACCGCACGGCGGCCTCATTCCCACGCAATGTGAGGATGAAGGCCGCGCCGACCAGCGGCAGGATCAGAAGACCGGAGAGTATGCCAAGACCAAACATCACATCACCCGCGCGTCAGGAGGTACCAGGTGACAAGGCCACCGACACCCATGATCATGGTGAAGGCGTAGTGGTAGACGAAGCCGGTCTGCAATTTGACGACCCGGTTGGTCACGTCGACCACGCGGGCCGAGATGCCATCTGGTCCCATGCCATCAATGACCATGCCGTCGCCCTTCTTCCAGAAGAAGGTGCCAAGACGCTTGGCAGGGCGCACGAAGAGCCAGTCATAAAGCTCGTCGAAGTACCACTTGTTCAGCAGGAAGCGGTAGAGGAACTCGTGCTGCTTGGCGATCTTGGCAGGCACATCAGGGCGCAACACATAGCAATAGAACGCGCCGACGAAACCAATCACCATCGCCACAAACGGTGACCAGATCACCCATTTCGGCACCTTGTGGAAGTCGTGGATGATGTGGTTGTCCTTGGCCGTAAACAGCGCCGTCTTCCAGAACGCCTCGTAACCGTAGCCGATGAAGGCACCCTTGAAGGCGAAACCGGCGGCAATCGCACCGATGGCGAGCACGCCTAGCGGGATCAACATCACCAGCGGGCTTTCATGCGGAGTGTGCGCATGCCCGTGATCATGACCATGGTCGGTCGGCGCGGCGTGATGTGCGCCTGCTAGCATTGTGGGCGCGGCACCGCCATGGTTGTCATGATCCCCGCCCCAACGCGGCTTGCCCTCGAAGGTCATGAAGTAAAGACGCCATGAATAGAACGATGTGAACGCAGCGGCGACGACGAGCAGCACAAAGGCCATCGAGCCCG
>JBOFFB010000306.1:0-3765 GCA_051648385.1 Allobosea sp. | reverse complement strand
ATCCGGGCTTTCAGCTCAGGCGCAAGATTGCCCTGCATGACCATCGGATAATTCGGAATGGGGTCAGACAGGCCGATCTCGACGATCTTGGATTTGTCGACCGTGCCGCGTGACGTCAAATTGTCGAGAATTGCTTTCGATAGCCCGCCAGCCGGAGCCTGCCCATTCTGGACAGCGCGCGCTACCGCATCGTGGGTGCCCAGATGCACGGCCTGATAATCACGGCCGGCGATCAAGTCACGCTTGGCGAGGAAAGCGCGCGGGATGAGGTGACTGGATGTGGAGGCCTGATCGCCAAATGCAAAGGACTTGCCCTTGATGTCTTCAACCTTGGCTACCGGCCCGCCAGCCTGAGCAATCAGCACGCCATTGTAAGTCGGCGAGCCACGCTCGATGCCGACTGCGAATGGCTCAAGCTCGGGAGCGCGAGATTTCGCCAGCACGTAGGAAAGCGGGCCGAAATAGGCAATCTCGATGCGTCCGAAACGGGCTGCTTCGATCATGGAGGAATAGTCGGTTGTGACCACCAACTCCACGCTTTTGGCCAATTCCTTTTCAAGGTGCAGCCTGAGCGGTTCTGCGTTCTGGATGATCGTGGCTGCGTTCTCATCAGGCAACAGCGCAACGCGGATACGCGCGGGATTGCGTGTCTGCGCCAAGGCTGGGAGGGCCTGTGCGCCGATTGCGGCGGCTGAGAGGGCCATCAAAATGCGGCGATTGAAGGTGGTCACGCGACAAGCTCCATTTGTGAATGTTCGGAATATTGTTCCGCACCGTGCATTGGCGCTGTCTGATAAAGGCGGGTGATGTCGAGTTCGCCAAGGTCGGCCGGCTTGCCGTCGAACACGACCTCACCACGGGCCAAACCTATGATCCGGTCAGCAAACCGGCGCGCGAAGTCGAGTTGGTGCAATGATACCACCGCTGTCAGCCCATCTTGCTTGGCGATGCCGTGGATAAGCGACAACACGGCCTCGGCGGTCGCCGGGTCAAGACTGGCAATCGGCTCGTCGGCGAGGATGATGTCAGGCTGCTGCACCAGCGCGCGGGCGATCCCGACCCGCTGTTGCTGGCCGCCCGAAAGCTGGTCGGCGCGACGCAGGGCGTATTCGATCAGACCAACGCGTTCGATGGCGGACAGCGCTCTCAGCCGCTCCTCGCGCCCAAATGGCAATACAGTGCGCAAGCTGCCATGGTAGCCGAGTCGCCCCATCAAGACGTTTTCGAGAACACTGCAACGCCCAATCAACTGATGTTGCTGAAATATCATCCCGGTGCGGCGGCGATGGTTGCGCAAACTCGCGCCTCCGCTCAGCGTCCCGAAGTCAGCTGTCGAGACCCTGCCGGAAGTCGGTTTCACAAGCCCGTCCAACGCCCGGAGCAACGTCGATTTGCCAGCACCAGATGCGCCGAGCAGCACCGTGAAGGCGCCGCGCTCGAAGCTGAGTGTCGTCGGCTGCAGCGCGGGCGCTGCTTGGCCATAAGAAACTGACAAGGCCTCGACTGTGATCACGGTGCCTCTAACGATTGCAAAAGACAATCAAGTGCAAGTTTTCATTGAAGACAGAAATAATGTCTTAGCTTGACAGCGATGTGACAGACCCACTCCTGACGAGATATTCTCCAAACAATCTGGCGGATGCCGCAACAGGCAGACCTCTCGGCGTAGCCGCCCACAATGACTTGGTCATGGGCGCATCGACGATGGTCAAGGCCACCAGCAATCCAGCGGCCACCTCGTCGGCAACAGTGGCATGCAGCACGATGGAGATACCGAGACCAGCCATTACGGCCTGCTTAACCGCTTCGGTGGAACCCAGAACAGGACCAATCTTCAGTCGCCGCTCCAGGTCCGCACCAAGTACCTGAGCGAGCACGCGCCCTGTCCCGGTCCCGGCTTCGCCACCTATCATCAACTGGTCTGTCAACTCATCAGCATTGATATGGCTCCGCCCAGACCAGGCGTGAGCTGGCGGTACAATGACAACCAATGGTTCTTGACGCCAGCACAACGCCTGAAATCCGTCGATCTCGGTCCACCATTCAGTGAGTGCAATGTCAACTTCGCCACGTTGCAAGCGATCGATGACGGATGGGTTAGGTCCAATGCTCCAGCCAATCGCCTGCGCTGGTTGGTAGAATTCGCAGAACCCCTTGACCGCCGATGGCAGTAGATAAACCCCGATATTCGATGCCGCTCCAATAACGAGCCTGTCTGTCTGAACGGCCATTCGCGCCAGTTCTTCAGTCTGGAGCAGGCGTTTTGCGTGGGGCAAGAAGGTCAAGCCTTTCGGCAAGGCCCAGCATCCGGAGTGGCTGCGTGCAAGCAGACTTGTTCCGAGTGCCTCCTCAAGCTTGCGGACGTGCTGCGAAACGGTCGGCTGCGAAAGTCCGAGCCGTTTGGCGGCTTCATGAAAGCTGCCGCAGGCCACGACAGTGATGAAACTGCGCACTTGTACGAGATCAAGCATGCGATGCGACTGCCTTGGCTGGCGATATCAGCGTGTTGGGACTGCTGCGTCCTGCAAGAACGTCGATAATGTCCTGCGCTGCGCTCATCGCGATGGCGCGCCTGACATCATCGACGGCCGAACCCAGATGTGGAGTGAAGAATGTCGCGGGGTGGGCCAGAAGGCGCGGCGCGATAGCTTTGGGCCGGTCGGGCTTCGCCCAGTCCTCGAAAGCGAACACATCAGCCGCGTATCCACCCAGGTGACCGCTTTCCAAAGCCGTCGCCACCGCATCCTCATCGACGATCGAGCCACGGGCAGGGTTGACCAGCAACGCGCCACGTTTCATCGCGGCCAGCATCGTGGCATTTAACAACCTATCTGTGCGTTCGTTGAGTGGAAGTGCCAGAACAACAACATCACAGTTGGCCAAAAGGTCGGGCAAGTTGACGATGCGTGCCGGAGCACAGCTCTCTGGTGCAAGTTGCCGTTCATCAAAGACCAGAACCTTCACACCGAGCGCGGCAAATGGTGCCACCAGTGCCCGTCCCACAGCCCCTTGTCCGACAATGCCCAAAGTGGCTCCTGCCAGCCCACGCCCATAAAGCACAGGCCTCCACCCGGTAAATTGGCCCGCACGCACCATTGCGTCGCCATGGCGCAGATTACGCGCAAGACCGATGGTCAAACCAACAGTCAGCTCAGCGGTGGGCACTGTCAGCAAATCCGGCACAAAGGTGACGGTCACCTGGTGCCGTGCGCAAGCATCAAGATCGAAATTGTCCGCTCCCTTGAGCGCGCAGGCGATCACTCTCAATCTTGGAGCAGCGCGAAGAAAGGCTACGTCAACGCGATCGGTCATGAACGCCATCATCGCGTCAGCACGCGCTATCCGGCTTGCAAGCTCATCGGGCGGCAAAACGTCGTGCTTGTCGTTTGCGACCAAGTCGCAGGCAGGACCAAGACCCTCCCGCAAGCAAGCGAGAACCTCGGGATGGATCCAGTTGGTCACAACAACGACCGGAAAAGACTGTTTCAATGATTACGAACCCCAATTGAGCTCGAGCATTTGTTGAGATTGATGACATCCTTGTGACGTCGGTGGGGGGAGATGCCAATGACAAGGAACATCCTTGAAGTCGATGTGGGTTTCCACAGAGGTCCAGCTCACGGCGCTGAAGTCCGTCGCGGGCAGCGATGTGCCTTTTGATCACAGTACACTCGAGGCTGCAGCCTCACGGCCCTGAACTCAGTTTAACGGCAAAGGTAGCGCGTTTGGCGTGAGTCAGATTCAAAGGTTCGGTGCAGTGGAAGG
>JBOFFB010000305.1:0-2545 GCA_051648385.1 Allobosea sp. | reverse complement strand
GGTGCCTACATCACGGCGCTGATGACCAAGGCTGGCTATCCATTCTTTCTCGCTTTCGGACTTTCGGGACTGGCAGCTTTTCTCGTCGGCCTTCTGCTCGGCTTTCCGGCTCTCCGCGTCCAGAAGCACTATCTCGCCTTCGTTACCCTGGCGTTCGCAGTCTTCGTCTGGCTCTTCATCCGCAACGAGGAGTGGCTGACCGGCGGCGTGACCGGCATTCTCGACATTCCCCGTCCAACCCTCTTCGGCATCAGGCTTCGGCCGCCGGTGAATTTCTACTGGTTCACGCTGGCGATCACGGTGCTCATGGCTGCCGTCATGTGGTGGATCATCCAGTCGCCCTGGGGCCGCGCCTTCCGGGCACTGCGTGAAAACCCGATCCGGGCGGAGAGCCTTGGCGTCGATGTGCGCGGCTACAAGCTCCTCGCATTTGCCATTGGTTCGGCCTACGGCGGCTTCGCGGGCGCGCTGTATGCGCCGCTGGTCGAGTTCATCGATCCCGCTCCCTTTGCGCTCGGCCCCTCGCTCGTCTTCCTGCTGATGATCGTGCTGGGCGGCATGGGCTCGCTCGCAGGCCCCTTCATTGGTGCTGCGGCGGCGGTTCTCATCCCTGAGGCGCTACGCTTCTCGGAGGGGCTGGCTCCGATCATCTTCGCCGTCATCGTAATGGTGATGGTCGCCTTTTGCCCCAAGGGCGTCGTCGGCCTCATCGAGCGATTCTTCGCGCGGCCGGTGAAACCGTCATGAGCGGTGAGGTTGTCCTCTCGGTTCGCGATGTCTCGCGCAGTTTCGGTGGTGTGAAGGCGGTGCGTGGCGTCACGTTCGAGGTGCGGCAGGGCGAGATGCTCGGCATCATCGGGCCGAACGGCTCCGGCAAGTCGACGCTGTTCAACTGCATCCTCGGGCAACTTGTTCCGGACGAGGGCAAGGTCACGGTCGACGGTCGCGACGTCACCGGCCTCAGGCCTTCTAAGCTGAACCGGCTGGGCGTCAGCCGCACCTTCCAGCTTCTCCAGGTCTTCCCGGAGATGAGTGTCCGCGAGAACCTCATCCTCGCGGGTCAGGAGCATGTCGGCTCGCGCCTGCGCCGGCTTTTCTCGCCCGGCGATGCCGGCTTGGCAGCGGCAGCAATCCGGATGATCGACTTCTTCCGGCTCAGCCATCTGGCGGAAGCCAAGGCCGGCGGCCTGAGCTACGGCCAGCAGAAGCTGCTCGATTGCGCCATGGCCTTCATGGCGGGCCCGCGCCTGGTGCTGCTCGACGAACCGGCGGGCGGCGTGAACCTGACGATGCTTGCCAACCTGAAAGAGCGCCTGCAGGCGATCAACGCCGAGGCGGGCGCAACCTTCGTGGTCATCGAGCACAACATGGAGTTCGTGATGTCGCTCTGCACGCGTATCCTCGTGCTGGCCGAGGGCGAAATCATCGCGGAGGGGCCGCCCGAAGAGGTGCGCCGCGACCCGCGCGTCATCGAAGCCTATCTGGGCCATTGAGGAGAAGCGGTTGATGGCAAGCGCCCCCTCTGGACCGATCCTGCGCCTCGAAGGCGTCGTCTCAGGCTACGGCAAGATGACGATCCTCAACGGTGTGACGGCAGACATTGCCCGCGCGGCGATCACCACGGTGATCGGTCCGAACGGGGCGGGCAAATCGACGATGTTCAAGACGATCTTCGGCCTTTTGCCGGTGCGCGAGGGGCGCATCCTTCTGGATGGCCAGAACGTCGCGAACCTGTCTCCACGCCAACTGCTCGACGCCGGCGTCAGCTTCGTGCCGCAAGGGCGCAACATCTTCCCTGAGCTTTCCGTGCGCCACAATCTCGAACTCGGCGCCGTAGCGCTCTCCGATCAGCGCGCGGTGCCCGCGCGGATCGAGCAGGCCATGGATCGTTTTCCGATCCTGCGCGAGAAAGCAGATACGCAGGCCGGCACGCTTTCGGGCGGCCAGCAGAAGATCCTGGAAGTGGCGCGTGCGCTGATCCTCGAGCCGCGGCTGATGCTGATCGACGAGCCATCGATTGGCCTCTCGCCACTGATGGTGAAGGAGGTCTTCCGTCACCTGATGGACCTGCGTGACCGGGGCGTCAGCATTCTTCTCATCGAGCAGAACGCGAAGCAGGCCCTGCAAATCTCTGATTTCGGGCTTGTTCTGGAACAGGGTCAGACGCGGATCGAGGACAGCGCCGATGCGATTCTTGCCGACCCACGGGTTGGTGAGCTGTTCCTTGGCGGGGGTCTTCGGGAGAAGGTCTGACGCGCTGTCGTCATTGAGAGCGAAGCGAAGCAATCCCGGCAACGCTTCCGAAGAAGGCTCAGCATTTGTGCGCGAGACCACCGCCGCTCTGGATTGCTTCGCTTCGCTCGCAATGACGGGAAACGATATCCGTCAGAAAATCACCGGCTCCTGCACCGGCGCACCGAAAGACGTCTCCAGGAAGTCGAAGTCGCAGCCGTCGTGCGCCTGCTTGATGTGCTGGCTGAACATCCAGCCATAACCGCGCTCGTATCGACGTTCGGGCTCGGGCAGTGCAGCGCGACGGACAGCG
>JBOFFB010000304.1:0-6983 GCA_051648385.1 Allobosea sp. | reverse complement strand
GCGGATTCGCAGAGGTAAAGCTTGCCGCAGGCGGCAGCGACCGCATCGCCATGGATCGCCTCGCCGCAGCCATGGTCCAGCACGGCAGCGTCAGGCCGGGGGATCAGCGCCACCATGCCGCGCGTGATGATGCGGGCGTGCAGCAGCTTGTGCCGCTCGGACACATAGATGCTGTGCTCGCCGTTGAAGAAATCGCGCCAGCTCATTTCGGATCACGCAGCCTTCTTCGACTTGTGCTCGTCGATCATCGCAACGAACCTGTCGAACAGATAGTGGCTGTCCTGTGGGCCGGGCGAGGCTTCGGGGTGATGCTGCACCGAAAAAACGGGCCGGTCAGTCAAGGCAATGCCGCAATTCGAGCCATCGAACAGCGAGATATGGGTCTCAACCGCATTGGCCGGCAAGGTCGCCAGATCAACCGCAAAGCCGTGGTTCATCGAGACGATCTCGACCTTGGCGGTGGCATGCTCCTTCACCGGATGGTTGGCACCATGATGGCCCTGTTTCATCTTCATGGTCTTGGCGCCTATCGCCAGCCCCAGCATCTGGTGGCCGAGGCAGATGCCGAAAACCGGCGTGCCCGAGGCCAGCAGAGCCTTGATGGTCGGCACGGCATAAACGCCGGTCGCGGCTGGATCGCCTGGCCCGTTTGACAGGAAGACACCATCGGGGTTCAGCGCCATGATCTCGTCGGCGCTCGCGGTGGGGGGCATGACGATGACCTCGCAGCCAGCACGCGCCAGCAACCTGAGGATGTTGCGCTTCACGCCGTAGTCGATGGCCACCACGCGGCGGCTCGCCGACTGGCGTTCGGAATATCCTTCCGGCCAGACCCAAGGCGTCTGGCTCCACTCATACCGCTGCGAGCCCGTGACGTTGGGCACAAGGTCAAGCCCGTCCATCGAAGGCAGTGCCGCAGCCTCGGCCTTGAGTGCGGCGACGTCGAAGACGCCATCGGGCGCATGGGACACGATCGCATTCGGCATGCCATTGTCGCGGATCAGCGCCGTCAGTGCGCGGGTGTCGACCCCTGCAATGCCGACGATGCCCTTCGCCTTCAGCCACGCGTCGAGATGGCGTGTGTGACGCCAGTTCGACGGGTTGGTGATCGCGGCATGGATGACCACCCCACAGGCACCGGTCGAGGCGGCTGCGTTCACCGTCTCGGTGTCGTCCTCGTTGGTGCCAGTGTTGCCGATGTGCGGGAAGGTGAAGGTGAGGATCTGGCCATTGTAGGACGGGTCGGTCAGGATTTCCTGATAGCCGGTCATGGCCGTGTTGAAGCAGACCTCGCCACGTGCTGCACCAACTGCACCCACGCCGAAGCCTTCCAGTACCGTGCCGTCTGCAAGCACCAGCAGCGCGGTCGCGCGTGGTTCACTCCAGCCGCTGTTCGCGGGGTTCTCTTGGGCGCTTGTCATGCTATGCCTGTGTCCAGACCGGATACGCCGGGTTTGAGTTCACCTGAGGCCACTTGCCCGCCCCGATCTCTGGAGCGGGAGCCTTAAATTGCCAGCGCCGCTCCGTCAACGCGGAGGGCGCTTTTCACGAAAGAACTGTCACATGTCCACATCATTGCCGATCCGCGAGCGCCTCGTCGAAGAACTGAAGGCGGCCATGAAGGGCGGCGACAAGGCCAAGGTGGCGGCTGTGCGCCTCATCCAGGCGGCACTCAAGGACAAGGACATCGAATCACGCGGGGCAGGGCGCGGTCAGTCCACGGACGATGAAATCCTGGCTGTGATGCAGAAGATGATCAAGCAGCGTCAGGAATCGGCTGCCATTTTCGCCGCCAACGCACGCCCCGAATTGGCCGAGACCGAGAATGGCGAAATCGCTGTGATTTCGTCGTTCCTGCCGAGCCAGTTGTCCGAGGACGAGGTGAAAGCGGCAGTCTTTGCCGCCGTGAACGAAGCTGGTGCGACGTCGATGAAGGACATGGGCAAGGTCGTGGCCGTGCTGAAAGGCAAATATGCCGGACAGATGGATTTCGCCAAGGCCAGCGGGCTAGTGAAGGTGGCGCTCAGTGGTTGAGTGCGTTCAGCCCTTCTTCGTCGCCTTCATGTAGCTGCGCAGCACGGCATTGATGCGGCTCTGATAACCCGCGCCATCGGCCTTGAAGAAGGCCAGAACATCGGCATCGAGCCGGATGGAAATCGCGGCTTTGGGTTGGGGGATGACCCATTCTGCCTTTGACCAGTCGATATTCTCAAAACCCTGTAGATCAGGATCATCACGATCCATCTGCTCAAGCTCGTCCTCGGTCGTGGCATCAACCCGCGCCCAGTCAGTCGAGCTTTGGCGTGCCTTCAGTTCTTCGAGGGTAAAGCTCACGATATGCTCGCTCTTCTCGCTGGCGCGCGCGGCGGACCGTGATGATACGGAGTGTCTCGCCTCGCCAGATGTGGACGACTGCCCAGACTTTGCTATGGATTTCGACAAGACCGACATCGCGATCCTCACTATTTTTCGGCGACGGCATAACCAGCACAGGACCTTCGCCCAGAGCGATGGCAGCATCCTCAAAGTCGATGCCTCGCTCTTCAAGCACTTTCGTGGCTTTGTTGACGTCCCACTGAAATTTCAACAATAGCCCCCGAAAGTGCGCGTGCTTTGCCTACCGCGATTTTCGGTGTGCCCCATGCACTAACCTGTTTTTAGTAGTATATACAATTCGTATCTTGTCAACACCCCTCAAAACCTCCTCCATGACGCCCCTCGCCAATCGCGCTATATGCACGTCATGAAGTTCCCTCCCTCCATCCTCGATGACATCAAGGCCCGGCTGCCGGCTTCCACGGTTGTGGGGCGGCGGGTGCGTTTGACCAAATCGGGGCGCGAGTGGAAGGGCCTGTCGCCCTTCGGCAAGGAGCGCACGCCGTCCTTCTTCGTCAATGACACCAAGCAGGCCTGGTTCGATTTTTCGTCAGGCCGCAACGGCGACATCTTCAAGTTCCTGATGGAGACCGAGGGCGTGTCCTTCCCCGAGGCCGTCGAGCGGCTGGCAGCGGAAGCAGGCGTCACCTTGCCGAAGATCACCGAAGAGGCCGTGCGGCAGGAACAAGTGCGCAAGGGGCTTTACGAGGTCATCGAAATGGCCGCTGCTTACTTCGAAGCCGAGTTGCGCGGCCCGCGCGGCGCGGAAGCGCGGCGTTACCTCGAAGGCCGGGCACTGGCGGGTGAGCCGCAGCGGCGTTTCAGGCTGGGCTATGCATCGTCGGAGCGCTTTGCCCTGCGCGATCATCTGGCCGGGCAGGGTGTCAGCGCCGAGCTCATGATCGAGGCTGGCCTGCTGATCCATGGCGACGAGATCGCGGTCCCCTATGACCGCTTCCGCGACCGTGTGATGTTTCCCATCGCCGATGTGAAGGGCCGCATCATCGCGTTTGGTGGCCGCGCCATGAGTGCCGACGCGCCCGCCAAGTATCTCAACACCTCCGAAACCGGCCTGTTCCACAAGGGCAAGCTGCTTTACAATCACCATGCTGCACGAAAAGCTGCCCATGATACCGGGCAAATCATCGCGGTCGAGGGTTATGTCGACGTCATCGCCATGACGCTCGCGGGTTTTCCCAACGCTGTCGCCCCGCTCGGCACGGCCCTCACCGAGGACCAGCTTACCTTGCTCTGGCGCATGTCTGATGAACCGACGCTGTGCTTCGATGGTGACAAGGCGGGACGCAAGGCGGCTTATCGTGCCATCGATTTGGCGTTGCCTGTCATGGAACCCGGCAAGTCGTTGAAGTTTGCGCTGCTGCCCGAAGGCCAGGACCCGGATGATCTTTTGCGCTCTGGCGGTGCAGAAGCCGTGGCAGGCGTCATTGCAGCCGCCCGCCCGCTGGTTGACCTGATCTGGTCGCGTGAGGTCGAGGCTTCGCCATTGGACACACCTGAGCGCCGCGCCGCCTTCGAGCGGCGGCTTGGCGTCGTTCTGAGTGCGCTGAAGGATGAGGCCACGCGCCGTCACTACCGCACCGAAATGGACAACAGGCTGGCCGCGATGTTTCCGAACCAGCAGCAACAGCGCCGCCGATACGAGCCGCGCGGCAATCGCAATGACGGCAACAGCTATGGCCGCTCGCGCTTCGGCGTTGTGGGCGGATCGGGCCAGCCTCTGAGAGCCAGCCCGGCGCTGGCGCGGTCCTCGATCTTCGCCACGCCCGGCATCGGCGAGAACACGCGCGAGGCGACAATCCTCATCGGTCTCGCCCGCCATCCGAACCTTCTGGCGACAATGGCCGACGAACTGGCCGAGGTGGATTGGCAGGGCCATGCCGCACTCAGGGTCTGTCAGGCACTGATTCAAGTGGTGGTCGACGGTGAGGCGACAACCGAAGGCATCGCGGCCATGACCGAATCACCCAGCGTGCGCGAGGCGTTTGGCCGCCTTGAAAGGCTCGTCAGCAGCTCGGATCGTAGCCGGCTTGCAACAGATGCAGACGCGCATGCGGTTTCTGACACGATTCGGCAGGCTCTTGTCTTGCATCGGCGGGCGCGCACGCTACATACCGAACTGAAGGCGGCTGAGCGTGCCTTTTCCGAAGATGCAAGCGAGGAGAACCTCGCCTGGCTGCTGGATGTGAAGTCCCGCCTGTCCTCACTCGAGGGCACCGAGGCATCGCCGGAATAGCAGACTGCCATCACCGGGACCGGACGTGGAGGCCGGGGAGCGCGCCAGAAAATGATGCAATCCGCTTTCGGCCAGTTGGCCAGGGGCGGCGGATGGTAACGGTTCCGAAAGGAGCGCGGACGCCATCTGACGAATGAGGGAATCAGTCGGGATGCTCGTGGCCTCGTTCAGGCCGTGGCAGCCCTTTTTTGACGTAAAGGCTTTGCCGATGCGTCAAGACGCCGGATGAGAAAGCGAATTGATGGCCAAGCTAGCGCAGGAAGAGGGCGAAGAAGCCCTCGAAAAGAAGAAGCCGCAATCTGACGGCCCATTGCTCGACCTTAATGATCAGGCCGTCAAGCGCATGATCAAGGCCGCCAAGAAGCGCGGCTTCGTCACCTATGAAGAGCTGAACGATGTGCTGCCTTCGGAGGAATTCACCTCCGACCAGATCGAGGACGTCTACGCCCAGTTGTCCGAGATGGGCATCAACGTCGTCGAGTCCGACGACAATGACGATGCTGCAGCTGAGGCACCCGCTGCCGCCGATGCTGATGCTGAAGAAGAGGTCGAGGGCGAAAGCCCCGAGCCCATCCGCACCGCCATGCCGGTCAAGATGGAGCAGAACCTCACTGCCTCAGAGCGCACCGACGATCCGGTCCGCATGTATCTGCGCGAGATGGGCTCGGTCGAGTTGCTCTCCCGCGAGGGCGAAATCGCCATCGCCAAGCGCATCGAGGCTGGTCGCGAGGCGATGATCGCTGGGCTCTGCGAAAGCCCGCTGACCTTCCAGGCCATCATCATCTGGCGTGACGAACTCAACGAAGGCAAGGTGCTGCTGCGCGAGATCATCGATCTCGAAGCCACCTATGCAGGCCCGGACGGCAAGGGTGCGCCCAAGGTCGAGGGCATGGACGGCTTTGACGAGCCAGAGCCGCAGGCCACCCGCACTGTCAACGAGGATGGAGAGGAGGTCATTGTGCCTCCCACCGATCTTGATGATGACGACCTCGAGAACAATGTCTCGCTGTCTGCCATGGAAGCCGAACTCAAGCCCAAGGTGCTTGAGACCTTCGATGCCATTGCCGACAACTACAAGAAGTTGCGCCGCCTGCAGGATCAGGACATCGAGCACAAGCTTGCCAACACCAAGCTGACGCCCGCCCAGGAGCGCAAGTACAAAGAGCTCAAGATCGACATCGTCACGGCGGTGAAGTCGCTCTCGCTCAACCAGAACCGCATCGAGGCGCTGGTCGAGCAACTCTATAACATCAACAAGCGCCTGATCAGCCAGGAAACCCGCCTGCTGCGTCTGGCCGAATCTTATGGCGTCTCCCGCGAGGACTTCCTCAAGAACCATCAGGGCGGCGAACTTGACCCGAAATGGCTCTTGCGCGTCTCCAAGCTCGGCTCGCGCGGCTGGAAGGACTTTGTCGCGGCCGAGAAGGACCGCATCAAGGACATGCGCGAGGACATTCACACCCTCGCCTCCGAAACCGGCCTCGAGATCGTCGAGTTCCGCAAGATCGTCAACATGGTGCAGAAGGGCGAGCGCGAAGCCCGGCAGGCCAAGAAGGAAATGATCGAGGCCAACCTGCGCCTCGTGATTTCGATCGCCAAGAAATACACCAATCGCGGGCTGCAGTTCCTCGATCTGATCCAGGAAGGCAACATCGGGCTGATGAAGGCGGTCGACAAGTTCGAGTACCGTCGCGGCTACAAGTTCTCGACATATGCGACGTGGTGGATCCGTCAGGCCATCACCCGCTCGATCGCCGATCAGGCTCGCACCATCCGTATCCCGGTGCACATGATCGAGACGATCAACAAGATCGTACGCACCTCGCGCCAGATGCTGCACGAGATCGGCCGCGAGCCGACCCCGGAAGAGCTGGCCGAAAAGCTCGCCATGCCGCTGGAAAAAGTGCGCAAGGTCCTGAAGATCGCCAAGGAGCCGATCAGTCTCGAAACGCCCATCGGCGACGAGGAGGATTCGCACCTGGGTGATTTCATCCCCGATCCAAACGTGCTGATGCCCATCGATGCGGCCATCCAGAGCAATCTGCGCGAGACCACCACGCGTGTACTCGCCTCTCTCACACCGCGCGAGGAACGTGTCCTGCGCATGCGCTTCGGCATCGGCATGAACACTGATCACACGCTGGAAGAGGTCGGCCAGCAGTTCTCGGTCACCCGCGAACGCATCCGCCAGATCGAGGCCAAGGCGCTCAGGAAGCTGAAGCATCCGAGTAGAAGCCGGAAGCTGAGAAGCTTTTTGGATAACTAACGGAAATGCTTACGAAGCTATCTGTCCGAGGCTTTAAGACACTTGGGGAAGTTGATGTCCCGCTCGGACAATCGGTTGTGTTGATTG
>JBOFFB010000303.1:0-8922 GCA_051648385.1 Allobosea sp. | reverse complement strand
GTCTGGTGTGGGCAATGACAAGACGCCGTCTTGGTCAAAGCTGGCATAGCGGTCTCCACGCGCGCAATTCGGACGAGAGCCATGAACGTCAATGTTCCTCCAGGAACGCACACCGCCCCGGTGAAACGGCCGGCGGATCACCGTGCGGTCAAAGCCGGCAGGCTAGGTGTGCTGCTGATGAATCTTGGCACACCGGAAGGCACTGATTTCTGGTCGATGCGGCGCTATCTGAAAGAATTTTTGTCCGACCGCCGCGTCATCGAGACCTCACGCTGGATCTGGTGGCCGATCCTCAACCTGATCATCCTCACCATCCGGCCCGGCAAGAAGGGCAAGGACTACGATTCGATCTGGAACAAGGAGCGCAACGAGGGGCCGCTGAAAACCATCACGCGCAGCCAGGCTGAACAGTTGCAGCTGCGCATGACGGCGCTGGCCGGTGACAAGGTCGTGGTCGACTGGGGCATGCGTTACGGTTTCCCTGATGTGAAAGGCCGCCTGCAGGCTTTGCTGGAACAGGGCTGCGACCGAATCCTTCTGGTGCCGCTCTATCCGCAATACGCCGCACCGACCTCTGCCACCGCCTGCGACCAGGCCTATCGTGCGCTTATGGAGATGCGCTGGCAGCCGGCAGTGCGCACAGCGCCGCCCTACCACGACGATCCGGTCTATATCTCGGCCTTGGCCAACTCGATCCGCACCCATTTGGCAACGCTCGATTTCGAGCCGGATGTGGTGCTTTGTTCGTTCCACGGATCGCTCAAGGACTATCTGCTCAAGGGCGATCCGTATTATTGCCATTGCCACAAGACGTGGCGGCTGCTCCTCGAAGAACTCGGCTGGCCGGCAGAGCGGCTGATGATGACCTTCCAGTCACGCTTCGGGCCGGACGAATGGCTCAAACCCTACACAGACGAGACCGTGAAGGCGCTGGCCACACGCGGCGTCAAGAGCATGGCCATCCTCGCACCCGGCTTTTCGGCCGATTGCCTCGAGACGCTCGAAGAGCTCGATGTCGAGAATCGCGAAATCTTCATGGAGCATGGTGGCGAGAAGTTTACCTACATCCCCTGCCTCAATGACAGTGCCGAGGGCATGCGCGTGATCCAGGCCATCGCCGAGCGCGAGCTCAAGGGCTGGCTCTGAGCAACTGCTCTTGCGTAACCACGCCCGATAGCCCAGAAATCTCGCGAGCGTGCGATTCTATCGTGGCGAATCCCATCGTCTTTGCGCGCCGGGAGCGGCAGTTCATGCAGTTTTCGATGTCCGGTCTAGAGATCGCCATCATTGTCTTCGTGGCTCTGGTGATTTTCACGATTGCGCGCGGCGTGCGCATAGTTCCGCAAGGCTACAACTACACGGTCGAGAGCTTTGGGCGCTATTCGCGCACACTGGGGCCGGGTCTTGGCTTGATCGTGCCCTATGTCGAGCAGGTCGGCCACAAAGTGAATGTGATGGAGCAGGTGCTCGACGTACCAAGCCAGGAAGCCATCACCAAGGACAACGCCGGGGTCAAGATCGACGCCGCCGCATTCTTCAACGTGCTCGATGCGGCCAAATCATCCTATGAAGTGTCCAATCTCGAATTGGCGCTGATCACGCTGACCATGACCAACATCCGGACCGTGGTCGGTTCGATGGACCTCGACCAGCTCCTCTCGCACCGCGACGAGATCAACGAGCGGCTCTTGCGTGTGCTCGATGCGGCAGCCTCGCCCTGGGGCATCAAGGTCAACCGGATCGAGATCAGGGACATCCTGCCTCCGGCAGACCTGGCGGAGGCCATGGCGAGGCAGATGAAGGCGGAGCGTGAGAAGCGCGCCAACATCCTGGAAGCCGAAGGCAAGCGCGCGGCGGACATCTTGCGCGCCGAAGGCGAGAAGGCCTCCCAGATCCTCGCTGCCGAAGGACGCAAGGAAGCTGCTTTCCGTGATGCCGAAGCTCGCGAGCGTTCGGCCGAAGCAGAAGCAAAGGCCACCAGCATGGTTTCCGAGGCCATCACCAAAGGCGATCTGGCGGCGGCGAATTTTCTCGTGGCGGAAAAATACATCGGCGCAATCCGCGAATTGGCCACCGCACCAAACCAGAAGGTCGTGATCCTGCCGATCGAGATGGCGTCGCTGGCTGGCACGGTCGGCGGCATCGCCGAGTTGACCCGCGCAGTCTTCAGCGACTCAGACGATAAAGCCACGCCAAGACGTGGCAGGGCCGGCCCGACCGTGCCGATCATGCCATCCTCCAACGGCCCGAACACCGGGAATTGACACCATGCTATCCGCCATTGCCGCTCTCGGAGCCTGGATCTGGATTATCGCCGGCCTGTTGATGATGGGTATCGAGCTCTTGGCACCGGGCCTGTTCTTCATCTGGCTTGGGCTGGCAGCGTTGGCGACCGGGCTCACCGTGGCCGTTTTCGACCTTGGTTGGGCCCCGGCTGCCATGCTGTTCACGGCGTTTGCCGTGGCGAGCGTCTTCGGCGGCCGCGCCTTGATGCGGGCCAACGGCTCCGAGCCGGAAGCCGCTGCCAACCTCAATGCTCTGTCACGCAACCTGATCGGCCAGACCATTCGGCTTGATGACGCCATTCAAAATGGCAAAGGCCGCATTCGCATCGGTGACACCGTCTGGCAGGCCTTCGGGGAAGATGCCGCCGCCGGCGACAAGGTTCGGATCGTCCGGCTGGACGGCTCATCTCTGGTGGTCGAGCGCGTCTGAGGCCGAGACAAAGCCCCCCTTTGGCGATGGCGCTTACCATCCATTAACCATCAGTGTTTTATCTCTGTTAACCATGTGACGTCGCTTGAGCCGCCGTCACGGGGTTTATGCGAACAGAGTGATGGTGAGCCGCACGCAAACACAGTTGGGCCATATCTTGCGCGGCACCGTTGCCGGCGTGAGCCTGCTTGCATTGCTTGTCGCCCTGGCACCGGCCGCCATCAGCCAGACTGTTCCTGACATTCGCGGCACGCAGCGCGCCGATCCGCGTGACCTCAATGTCGATCCGCGTTTCCTGACAGCCGAGAACCCGTTTCAGCCAGTGCCCTTGCAGCCGGGCCTGACCTCGGCACCTGCATTGCCCGGCGCTGACCCCTCCGCACCTCAGGCCGCATCCGGTGGCGCGGTCACGAGGCGGGCGGCATCGCGTGCCAGCAGACCTGTCCAGGCCCGCGTGAACGGCACAGCTCAGCGGCGCATCAGGGCGCAATCGCGACAGGTCACAGGCCTGCCGACACAAACACCAACAGCGCTTGGTCTGCGTCCGACCACCTCGAGCCGGATCGTGACCCAGCCGAATGATGGCCTCCAGGACTATCCGTCCCGCCGTGCACCGCGCCCGCAGACCGACCCGTGGGAGCCGCTCGGCTTACGGCTTGGCAGCTTCATCGTTTCGCCGTCGATCACCCAGTCGCTCGGCTATGACACCAACCCGAACCGCAGTTCGACCGCTCCGAAAGGATCGCTGCTGAGCCGCACCGATGGCGAACTCGGCGTGCGCTCGGACTGGTCGACGCACTCCTTCACCAGCACCTTGCGCGGCGGATACTCGTACTTTTCGAACCAACGGGATGCCAGCCGCCCTGACGCGACCGGAGTTGCCAATCTCAGGCTCAACATGTCGCGTGATACCGACATCGACATCGATGGCCGTCTGTCGCTTGATACACAGAGGCCAGGATCGACCAATTTCAATGCCGCAACGCGCGAGCGCCCCAATGTCTATGGCTACGGTATGTCGGTCGGCGGCACGCAGCGCTTCAACCGGCTGTCCCTCAACCTGCGCGGCTCGGTTGATCGCACGACCTACGACAACGCCACCGACACGCTCGGAGCCCTGATTCGGCAAAGTGACCGCAATCTGGTGCAATATGGTGTGCGCGCCCGTGCGGGCTATGAGTTGACACCGGGCATGACGCCATTTGTCGAGGTTTCGACGGACACCCGCGTCTTTGATGAAAAAGCCGATGCGAGCGGCTTCCGTCGTGGCTCCGTCGGCGCCGGTGCACGGGTCGGCACGAGCTTCGAACTCACACGCCTGCTGACCGGGGAGTTCTCGGTCGGCTATCAGCAGCGCAGCTTTGACGACCCGCGCTTGAAGGAGTTGCGCGGCCTTGTCGGTGATGCGAATCTGATCTGGAGCGCGACACCGCTTACAAGCGTGACCTTGCGCGGCTCGACCGAACTGGCCGACACCACGATTCCCGGCGTCTCTGGCTCGGTCAACCGGCGCGTGGGTCTCGAGGTTGCCCATGCATTGCGCCGCAACTGGACAATCACGGGCTTTGCCAATGCCTCGCGCTCGAGCTTTGACGGAAACGGCCTGACAGAGGACACTTATCAGCTTGGCCTGCGCACCGAGTACAGGCTCACCCGCACCACAGCGGTCCGCGCCAGCTTCACCCACGAACGGCTGAAATCGACAACGCCGGGCTCGGACTACACGGCCAACATCTTCCTGCTCGGCCTCAGGATGCAGCTCTGAAGCATCAGCCCTTCATGATCTTTGCAATCTCGGCCTTGAGGTCACCTGCAAGTTCCGGCCTCGCCATGGCATAGGCGACATTGGCGCTGAGAAAGCCGATCTTCGAGCCGGTGTCATAGATGGCACCATCGAAGCGAACGGCAAAGAAGTCTTCCAACTCAGCGAGCCTGATCATCGAATCGGTCAGCTGGATTTCCCCGCCCGCGCCTTTCTCCTGCTGTTCAAGCAATGCGAAGATCGAAGGCTGAAGAATATAGCGCCCGGTGATGTGGAGATTGGACGGAGCGGTGCCTTTCGGCGGCTTCTCCACCATCATGGTGATCTGCGAGACCTTGGCGGCGCGGTCCTCGACACCGACAATGCCGTACTGGTGAGTCTGGTCTTCGGGCACGGGCGCAACCGCAATGTGGTTGCCGCCATGGGTATTGTAGGCATCGATCATCTCGGCAAGGCAGCCCTTGCCGGATGTGTGATGCAGCATGTCAGGCAGCAGCAGCGCGAAAGGTTCGTCGCCGATGATATCGCGGGCACACCAGACCGCATGGCCAAGACCGAGTGGAGCCTGCTGGCGCGTGAAGCTCGCGCCGCCTGCCGGCAGCATGTCAGCCTTCAGGCCCTCGAACTCCTTCGTCTTGTTGCGACGCGCAAGCGTGTCCTCAAGTTCGTAGGCATTGTCGAAATGGTCTTCGATCATGCCCTTGTTCCGCCCGGTCACGAACACGAAATGCTCGATGCCAGCTGCGCGTGCCTCGTCCACCACATGCTGGACAACGGGCCGGTCGACCACAGTCAGCATCTCCTTCGGGATTGCCTTGGTAGCTGGCAGGAAACGCGTGCCGAGGCCGGCAACAGGCAAGACAGCCTTGCGAATTGGCTTGTGCATGGGGATGACATCTCTGTTGGCAGGCGCGGCGTTACCGCATGCTCTGTTGCGACAATCCGTACTTGCAACTGACGCGATAAAGCAACAGGCGCATGACAATGCGTATGTCACACGAAACATCTGAAAGCTCGATGAACACCGGAACCTGCCAACGCGTCCCGATGTGGGCTTGATTTACCAATTGCTAACCAAACATTGTCCCATTGAATGCCGGAGCACAGAGCGCCAGCTGAATCGCAGCAGCATCCGCTCGGAACGGAGACAGACATGACCATCAGCTTGCCAGCAACCGTTTCGAGAGTTTGCCTGATCGCGTTTTTCGGATTGTCGGCACTCGTTGTCGGGCCTGCCTGTGTGACGGCCCAGGCTCAGACCCCGGCGCCTGCCACGGAGGCCAGTGGCTTTCAGCGTTTTATCCAGAACCTGTGGCCGCTGGCACAGGCACGCGGCATCTCTCGCGCCACCTTCGATGCAGCTTTTCGCGGGTTGACACCAGACGCGTCGATCATTGCGCTGACCAAGAAGCAATCAGAGTTTGTCGCCCCGATCTGGACTTATCTCACCAATGCTGTCGGCGGCTCGCGCGTTGCCCGTGGGCAGGCCGTGATGCAGAACAATGCCAGCGCGCTGGCCAGCATCGAGCAGACCTATGGCGTGCCAAAGGAGATCGTCGTTGGCATCTGGGGCATGGAAACGGGCTACGGATCATTCAAGGGCGACAAGGACGTCATCCGCTCTCTGACGACCCTTGCGGCAGCGCGCTATCGCGGCGATTTTTTCCGTGACGAGTTGCTGACGGCGTTGGAGATGCTCGAGAAGGGCCTGGCCGAACGCACCGACATGCGCGGCTCATGGGCGGGTGCGATGGGGCACACCCAGTTCATGCCGTCGAGTTACATGAAGCATGCTGTCGGCTTTGGCGGAGGCCATGCCGATGTCTGGGACAAACCGGCCGATGCGCTGGCCTCCACCGCCAACTATCTCAAATCCTTCGGCTGGACGCCGGGTCTGCCCTGGGGCGTCGAGGTCGCACTGCCGGAAGGCTATAGTTACGCGCTGCTGCGCGGTTCTTTCACGGCCTTCGCCCAGGCTGGCGTGACACGCAGCAACGGTGCTCGCCTGCCATCGTCCGGCGAAGCGAGGCTGTTCTTTCCGGCAGGGCACACCGGCCCGGTCTTCCTGCTGACGGCCAATTTCGATGTCATCAAGACCTACAATTCATCCGATGCCTACGCGATGGGTGTGGGCCATCTGGGGGACCGGATCGCAGGGCGGGCGGCCATCCAGGGCAATTGGCCCGTCTCCGCGCCTCGCCTCACGAAACCGCAGGTCCAGCAGGTCCAGCGCCGCCTGAAGGCGCTTGGCCTCTATGCCGGCGACGGGGATGGCCGCGTCGGCTCGGGCACGCGCGAGGCCGTGCGCCAGTTCCAGTCGCGCAACGGGATCATCCCAGATGGCTATCCGACACCGGCATTGCTGGCCAGGATGACATCAGGGCGCTGACGAAGGCTGAAATATCTGCTAGACAGGCTTGGCCTGGATATTGGATGCCTGCATGTCATGATCAGCCGGTTGCGTTCCCTTCTGCCTGTCACTGTCGCCACGGTGTTTGTGTTGCTCACAGCCGGTCCGTCGCTGCACGCACAGAGCGAGTGGAACCTGATGTATGACCCCACCGTCCAGCGTGGCAGCCTGTTTGGCCGCCCTGCACCGGGCCCACGCATCATTTCAGTGCCGCGTCAGCGACCTAGCGCACCAGCACGGCGTGTTCTGGCACCGAGCGTTCCGCGATACGTGCCCGTTGCAGTGTCTGTTGATGCTCCCGCTCCCGAACGTCCGAAGGTGAATGTCGACACCTTTGTTGTCGTCCTTGGCGACACGCTGGGGGAGCTCCTTGCAAACGGCATCGATGATGCTTTGAAAGATGTGCCGAATGCAGCTGTGATCCGCAAGACGCGCGCCGATTCAGGTCTTGTCAGGAGTGATTTCTATGATTGGCCGAAGGCAGCGCGCGAATTGCTGGCCAGCGATCAGCGTGTTTCCGTTGCAGTCATTCTGATCGGGGCCAATGACCGGCAATCCATCCGCGAAGGCGATGTCGTACATGAACCACTGAGCGAACGCTGGCGCGAAATCTACCGGGACCGGGTCGATGCCGTGGCGCAAGCCTTCAGTGACCGTCGCGTTCCGCTGATCTGGATTGGTGCCCCGCCGATGCAGAACACGCGTCTGTCTGCCGACATGATCGCGCTGAACGAGATCTATCGCCAACGCGCCGAGCGTACGGGCGCGGTCTATGTCGACCTTTGGCCGGGATTCGTCGATGGTGACAACCGCTACAGCACCAGCGGGCCCGATCTTTCAGGACAGATCGCGCGCCTGAGGGCGAATGATGGCGTTCATTTCACCCGCTCGGGAGCGCGCAAGGCGGCTCACTTCGCAGACGTGGCACTGCGCCGCATGCTGCCTGGTGTGACGGCTGGGCCGGTTCTCGCCGCACCTGGCCCCCTGCCCATGCCGCTTGCCGGACTTGATGTCATTCCCCTGCCTCTGGAACTTCAGGCGGGCGGTATCGAAGCCATGATTGACCAGATGGCACGCCTCGGCACCGGTTTCTCGCCCGTCATGCTACCAGATATCAAGGTCAAGCCGATTGCCGGACCGGTTCTCGCGTTGACCGGCGCAGCCGTATCCGCCGGGGGGCTGCTTCTGGCACCTCAGTCCGCAGCGCCTGGCGAAAGCGCCCAATCGGCAGAACTCAACCGCGTTTTCGGGGAAGGCCGCGCTCCTGTGGCTGCGCCCGGACGGGCGGATGATTTCCGTTGGCCGAAAGCACAATAACCCCTGTCGCCTTATCGCGGCAGGCTCGTCGTCCCCATCAGGAACTCGTCGATCGAACGCGCGGCCTGCCGCCCTTCGCGGATGGCCCAGACCACGAGTGACTGGCCGCGGCGCATGTCACCCGCCACGAAGACCTTCTCCTGTGATGTGAGGTAGCTCTGGTCATCCGCCACCACGTTGCGCCGCTTGTCGGTCCTGACGCCTGCTTCAGTGATCATGCCGTCCAGCACCGAGCCTGAAAAGCCGATGGCGAGGAACACCAGATCGGCCTTGATCACGAACTCTGTTCCGGGAATCGGCTGGCGCTTGTCATCGACGCGGGCGCAGACCACACCGGTTGCTTTGCCGTTCTTGCCCTCGATGCGCAGGGTCGCCGCCTGGAACTCACGTTCCGCGCCCTCGGCCTGCGACGACGAGGTGCGCATCTTGGTCGGCCAATATGGCCAGACCGTCAGCTTGTCCTCGATCTGCGGCGGCTTAGGCCGAATATCGAGCTGGGTGACCTGAAGCGCGCCCTGCCGGAACGAGGTGCCGACACAGTCGGACGCGGTGTCGCCGCCGCCAATCACCACCACATGCTTGCTGGAGGCCGTGACCGGCACTTCGCCCGTAATGTCCTCATGCCCGACGCGGCGGTTGGACTGCGTCAGGAACGGCATGGCGAAGTGTACACCCGCCATGTCCGAGCCCGGCAGTTCCGGATCACGCGGCCATTCAG
>JBOFFB010000302.1:0-3204 GCA_051648385.1 Allobosea sp. | reverse complement strand
AATGGCGCGAGCCCGGCTGCTCCATGTGCCTCGGCATGAACCCGGACCAGCTGAAGCCCGGCCAGCGCGCAGCCTCCACGTCCAACCGCAACTTCGAGGGTCGCCAGGGCTACAAGGGGCGGACGCATCTTGTGTCACCACAGATGGCGGCGGCAGCGGCGGTTGCGGGGCGGTTTGTGGATGTGAGGACGCTGGGGTGATGGCTTGAGAATCGAACGTATCAAGATCAGGAACTTCAAAGCGTTACGGGACGTGACGCTGAAGGATATTCCTCCGTTCGTTGTTATCGTGGGTGAGAATGGGGTCGGTAAAACGACGTTGTTCGACGTGTTCGGGTTCCTGCGTGATTGCTTGAAGGACAATGTCAGGGCGGCTGTCCAGCGTCGGGGGGGCTTTCGGGAGCTTGTAACGCGTGGACATTTGGATGAGCAGATAGAGATTGAACTCAAGTTGAGGATGAAACTTGCAATCGGCGAGCGGACTGTCACCTACTTGATCAAGATCGGACTGGAAAACGGGCAGCCAGTCATATTTGACGAGGTGCTTCGCTACACGCGTTTTGGAGCCGGAAAGCCGTTCGATTTCATCAGGTTCAAAAAAGGGGCTGGCTCCGCCATAACGAACGAAAGCGACCTTGATCGCGGTGGCGAAGAGAAGCGCGAAGAGCAGAAACTCGACTCTCCAGATATCCTCGCCATCAAGGGCCTCGGCCAGTTCCAGCGATTTGAGGCGGCCAGCTCATTCAGGAACCTGATCGAGAATTGGCATGTGTCGGATTTCCACATCAGCAGCGCGCGGACCAGTCAGGATGCAGGCTTCGCCGAGCATCTTTCAATGCAGGGTGAGAACCTTCCGCTTGTTGCTCAATATCTTTACTTAAATTACCGGAACGTATTCGACGAAGTCCTCAGGAAAATGGCTAGACGTGTACCTGGAATTGAGAGCGTTGAGGCAACAGAAACACAGGACGGTCGAATTATTCTGCGATTTAAAGATGGAAGTTTTCTAGATCCTTTCGTTTCACGCTTTGTTTCAGACGGTACAATCAAGATGTTTGCGTATCTTCTGCTGTTGCACGACCCGAATCCACATCTTTTACTTTGTGTCGAAGAGCCAGAGAATCAATTATATCCATCATTGCTCGGCAATCTTGCTGAAGAATTCATTGATTATAGCCAAAAAGGAGGTCAGGTTTTCGTCAGTACGCATTCGCCAGATTTTCTTGATGCTGTCCCGCTTGATGCAATATTTATTCTATCCAAAGAAGATGGAATTACCTCTGTAACTCGAGCAGAAGATGATTCAAACATCAAGGCGTTGATCGAAGCCGGTGATTTGCCAGGCGAACTCTGGCGCCAGAAATTGCTAAGGCCGCAACGATCCTTATGAAGACCATCTACGTCCTGACTGAAGAGGCTTCGGCGGAAAGGCTTGTCGCAAACCTTGCGCCCCGCGTTGTCCCGAATTGCCACGTAATCCCTGTGCTCCACAGCGGTAAACGCGATCTCTGCCAGTCCTTTCCAAGGAAAATGAGGGCGATCCGCCATCCGGCGGATGCCAGCTTCATCGTGCTCCATGACAATGATGGCGGAGATTGCGCACGGCTGAAGGGGCGTTTGCTCGACCTTGTCCCGGCAGAAGTATTCCAGCGCGCAAAAATCCGTATCGTGATGCAGGAGCTGGAGAGCTGGTATCTTGGTCAAATGACAGCATTGGTTGGATGCGAACTTATCACTTCCGCGCAACTCAGGCAGTTAGAGCACAAAATAAAGTTCCGCGATCCTGACCGCTTGGCGAACGCAAAGCAGGAGTTTTACAAACTCCATGGGCGAAAGAACCAACAAATCACGCTTGCGGAACTGATAGCGCCGCATCTCGACGTTGACGCTAATCGATCCGCCAGCTTCAAGCTGTTCGTCCGTACCTTGCGGGAATTCAGTCGATGACCGACCCCCAGGCCGACAAGGCCCACCGCGATCTCGCCCGCCTTTCCCGCGAGGGCGAGACGCTGGGCGGCACGGCCATGAACGCCGCTGCCCCACCCTCCGATGCCAGCCAGGACGACGACATCGAGCGGCTGGGCAAGCGCATCGGGCGCTGGCTCGCCGTCCTGTCGCTGCCGTTTGCGCTCTACATCTTCGGGATATCCGCCGGCTGGTGGTGAGGTGTTTCTGGTCCGTTGGGCGCGCTCGCCCGTAAGCCTGACATGAACCGTGATCTCATTCTCAAGCTTGCCTTCGCCGTGCCGGGCCTTGTTCTCACGGGTGCGATCATCTGGGCCTTTGGCGCGGCCCCGTTCTGGCCTTCGGTCCAGGCGGTCGTCGCCAACCCCTGGGGCGTTGTCACGCTGATTGATCTTTATGCCGGCTTTATATTCACGGGGCTTCTGGTGGCTGCGCTGGAGCGCTGGAGGCCGTTTGCCTTCGGTTTGATGGCCCTGTCCTTCGTGCTCGGCAATGTCGTGTTTGCCGCCTGGGCGGTGGTGCGCGGCGTGGCGCTGCTACGCGCTGCGGCGCGCGGTTGAGTGGCGCAGAATGATGCTGCCAAGCGTAGCAAGCATGGCAATCGCCGCACCGCCGGCGGCAAAGAGAGCCCATCCCGGGTCGGGCGTCCCGGCAAGGGATGTGCCCAGCGCGAGAATGATCGCGACGATCAGGGACGCGAGCCGGATCAGCGCCAGCCGCAGGCTTGCCTGACCTGGCTGCCTGCGCCCGCGCCCCAGGACATCGCGGCCCAGCCCGAGGCTTGCGACTGCCAGCGCCAGGATCAACGCCATCATTGTCAGAAGGGGCGCGACGGCACGCGCCAGCAGGTCGATGGCCGAGCCGAAACCCAGCGCAGCCGGCCCCCCGCCCGGCAGGAAAGCGGTGGAAAAACGCAGCATTTCGGCGCCAATCGCCGAATCGCCGCGCACGGGAAAACCGCATGCCAGGCGCAGTGCGTCCGCCGTCGCGGGCCGCGCACCGCAGACATCGACAAGGCCGAGGCGCGCCATCTCGATCAGCGCCGCCGGCGGTCTCTGGCCGCTGGCGCCCACGAAGGCTACGCCCGCCGCTTCGATCGCATAACCCCCGGCAGCGATCAGCAGAAGCGGCGTCAACGCGGCACTGATCGCGGCGCTGGCGGTTGGCCCCCTGCGGCGAAGGCCGGTCGCACCGGCCAGCATCTGGGATAGCCCGGCCGCGATGAGCGCGGAAAGCCCGA
>JBOFFB010000301.1:0-1754 GCA_051648385.1 Allobosea sp. | reverse complement strand
CACATGGCGAGGATGCGAAGTGCTCAATCCTTTCTCACCCAAATTCGAGCGGCTTCGCGCCGAGCATCTGACCTGACAAGAAAAACCCAGCAAACGAGGCGACGATCATGACAACGTCGATGTCCAAACCCATCCTCATTCGCGGCGGCACGGTCATCAACCATGATCACTCCAGCCGCGCCGATGTGCTGATCGACAGCGGCAAGATCATCGCCATCGGCGAAGACCTTCCCCGCCCGCGCGGCTGCGAGGTGATCGATGCAGGCGGTTGCGATATCCTGCCGGGCGGCATCGATCCGCACACCCACATGGAACTGATGTTCATGGGTACGGTCTCCGCCGATGATTTCGAGTGGGGAACCAAGGCCGCGATCTCGGGCGGCACCACGATGATCGTTGATTTCTGCATCCCCGCGCCGGGCGCGTCGATGCTGGCCGCCTATCAGGACTGGCGGCGCAAGTCCGAGAAAGCGGCTTGCGATTATTCGTTCCACATGGCTGTCACGTCTTGGTCGAAGCAGGTCTTCGACGAGATGGCGACGGTGGTTGGTACCTACGGCATCAACACCTTCAAGCATTTCATGGCCTACAAGGGCGCGCTGATGGTGAATGACGATGAACTCTACCACTCCTTTTCGCGCTGCGCCCAACTTGGCGCGATGCCCATGGTCCATGCCGAGAATGGAGACATTGTCTTTCGCCTTCAGGAAGACCTGATGGCAAAGGGCGTGACCGGGCCGGAAGGCCATGCCTATTCCCGCCCACCCCATGTCGAGGGTGAGGCCACCAACCGCGCCATCATGATCGCCGACATGACAGGCAGCCCGCTCTATGTGGTGCACACCTCCTGTCGGGACTCGCATGAAGCGATCAAGCGCGCGCGCGAGGCGGGCCGCCGCGTCTATGGCGAACCCTTGATCCAGCACCTCGTGCTCGACGAGAGCGAATACCGCAACAAGGACTGGGACTATGCCGCCCGCCGCGTGATGAGCCCGCCCTTCCGCCCGAAGGACCATCAGGATTCTCTATGGGCGGGCCTTCAGGCTGGCTCGCTGCAGGTCGTTGCCACTGACCACTGCTCGTTCACCACCGAGCAGAAGCGCGGCGGCATGGGCGATTTCCGGCTGATCCCCAACGGCACTGGCGGCCTCGAAGACCGCATGCCCGTGCTCTGGACCACCGGGGTCAACACCGGGCGTCTCACCAAGAACGAGTTCGTGGCCGTGACGTCGGCCAACATCGCCCGCATCCTCAACATCTTCCCGCGCAAGGGTGCGGTCGCGGTCGGGTCAGACGCTGACATCGTGATCTGGGATCCGGGTGCCACCAAGCGTATCACCGCCAAGAAGCAGGTCAGCCGCATCGACTACAATGTCTTTGAAGGCTTCAAGTGCACTGGCGCTCCGTGGATCACCATCAGCCGCGGCAAGGTGGCGTGGAAGGATGGCGAGATGCGCGCCAATGCCGGTGATGGCCACTACATCGAGCGCCCGGCCTTCCCCGCAATCCATGTCGCCAACAGCACCTGGAAGGAGCTGAATACGCCCAGAGGTGTTGAGCGGGTGATGAACGTCACGCCGTGAGGGGTCGGCGGCTCAATTTACTGGCGCGGCCGGGCGCGACAGCGGCGCTGGTATCGGGTTGATATTCAGCGGTGGCGGCAGTGGCGGTGCCAACTGCAGCGGACGTGGCTGAACGACCGGTGAGAGCTGTGCCGGTGCCGTTTGCGGCGGAACCTGCTGCCCGGAGGCACG
>JBOFFB010000300.1:0-5320 GCA_051648385.1 Allobosea sp. | reverse complement strand
CGCCATTTCGCCTTCATGGTTGATCAGCGGACGCTGCTGGGCCGTGATGCCATCATCATCGTGCGTGCCCGCCGCGAGACGCAGTTGCGCAATGCCCTCGGCCCCCATTTCGCAAGCCTTGGGGCCGGCATCCCGATCCGTCTCGGGCGCGGCGGGCTTTCAGAAATCGAGCTCGTCGCCATCCCCGCGACGAGCTTTGCAAAAGTGCTGCCCTGGCCCTATGGACGGCAGCCATGAGTATCGCACCACTCCTCACCGTTGTCGTCCCGACCTACAACGAAGCCGCCAATGTGCGTCCGCTGTTCGACAAGTTGACTGCGGCTCTGGCAAACATCCCCCACGAGATCATCTTCGTCGATGATAACTCGCCTGATGGAACTGCCGAGGTCGCACGCGCGCTGGGCCGCGAACATCCGGGTGTGCGCTGCATCAAGCGCATCGGTCGCCGCGGTCTTTCCAGCGCCTGCGTCGAAGGCATGCTGGCCGGACAAGGCGAGGTTGTCGCGATCATCGATGGCGACATGCAGCATGACGAGACAGTGCTGCCCAAGCTGTTCGAGCTGGTACATTCCGGCGAGGCTGACATTGCCGTCGGCAGCCGATACGTCGAGGGCGGCAACGCGGACTCATTTTCCGGCTTCCGTGGCAAAGGCAGCCGCATCGCCACAGATCTGGCTCGCAAGTTCCTCAAGGTCGATTTCAATGATCCAATGAGCGGTTTCTTTGCCACGCGCCGTTCGGTGATCGAGGCTGCGGCTCCGAAACTCTCCGGCGAAGGCTTCAAGATCCTGCTGGACATCGCCGCAAGCCATCCCGGCCCGCTGCGCGTCACGGAGGTTCCGTTCGTGTTCGGCACACGCGTTCATGGCACATCGAAAATGGACAATCGCGTGGTTGCTGATTTTCTGGGCTTGCTGGTCTCCAAGGCGACGGGCGGGCTCGTCTCGATCCGCTTCCTCATGTTTGCCTCAGTTGGCGTCTCCGGCGTTGCCGTGCATCTTCTGTCGTTGCGCGGCCTGCTGGGCATGCCGGGCGTTAGCTTTGCTGCCGCGCAGACAGGGGCGACGCTGGTGGCGATGACGACGAATTTCGTGCTCAACAACCTCCTGACCTACAAGGACAGGGCGCTGAAGGGGCTGGGTTTCCTCAAGGGTCTGCTTGGATTTTATGCGGTGTGCAGCATTGGCGCAGTCGCCAATGTCGGTGTCGCGACCTGGCTCTTCGACGATGACCAACTGTGGTGGGTGGCCGGGCTTGCGGGCGCGGCCATGGGAGCGGTCTGGAACTATGTGTTCAGCAATCTGGTGATCTGGCGCGGCAAGCGCTGAAAATAGCGCGCGCTCAGCTGACCTTTTCGCCCTTCACCGGTACCACACGCCCAGCGGTCACAGCCACTGCAGCCGTATCGAAGAACTGGGTCAGCGAAGCGATCTTGCCTTCATGAATGATGATGTGATCGAAAACCTCAAGATGGGCCTGTTGCCCTGTCGACAGCGACGTCGACAGCACGGACCAGCGCACCGCCGCCGCGTGTTCATTGGCGATGATGTCCTCGATGAAAAAATCCCGCATCTTGAAATCAGCATAGATGAGATGGATCATCTCACGGATCGCACTCTTGCCGATCCGCAGGCCGAAAAAGGGCATCCCCGTACCCTGGCCGAGCAGGTTCCAGCGCGCATCCGGCGCAAAAGCTGTCAGAAACAAATCAATGTCATTCAACGACAGCGCTTCGTAAGTCGCGTCCAGCCAGTCAGCAATTTCGATAAAGCTCTGCCCCACGACTTTTCTCCTACTCTACGTATAACACCTTACCTTTACACTGTGAACCTGTTTTGACCGGTGGTGTTGCGAGTGCAACACTGGATTTGCAACTATTCAGATCATAATAGCGCCATATGACGAAGAAAATTGCAAATTTGTTGATAATCGCTGGATCATCTCCGAAAAAACCACCTTCGCTACGCAAGAAAAAAGGGCAGATCGCGCTGCCCTTCCGTGAAGACCGAGAGCGCAAAACCCTCAGTTCTTAGACTTGTCGACCAGCGCCTTGGCCTTGATCCACGGCATCATGTCGCGCAGCTTGGCGCCGACTTCCTCGATAGGGTGGGCGGCCATGCGGGCGCGGGTGGCCTTGAACGAGGTCTGGTTGACCTTGTTTTCCAGCATCCAGTCACGCGTGAACTTGCCGGACTGGATGTCGGTGAGGACACGCTTCATCTCGGCCTTGGTCTCGGACGTGATGATGCGCGGGCCGGTGACATACTCGCCGTATTCGGCGGTGTTCGAGATCGAGTAGTTCATGTTGGCGATGCCGCCTTCGTAGATCAGGTCGACGATCAGCTTCACCTCGTGCAGGCACTCGAAATAGGCCATTTCGGGCGCATAGCCAGCTTCGGTCAGCGTCTCGTAGCCAGCCTTGATCAGCTCGACGAGGCCGCCACAAAGCACGACCTGCTCGCCGAACAGGTCTGTCTCGCACTCTTCCTTGAACGTGGTCTCGATGATTCCGGCGCGGCCGCCGCCATTGGCCGAGGCGTAGGACAGGCCAAGATCATGGGCATTGCCCGAGGCGTCCTGATGGATGGCGATCAGCGTTGGCACGCCGCCGCCACGCTGGTATTCGGAGCGCACCGTGTGGCCAGGCCCCTTGGGCGCGATCATGAACACGTCGATGTCCTTGCGGGCCTCGATCAGGTTGAAGTGGATGTTGAGGCCATGGGCGAAGCAGAGCGCTGCACCCGGCTTCATGTTGTCGTGAAGCTCGTCGCGGTAGATGTCACCCTGCAACTCGTCGGGCGTCAGCATCATCATCAGGTCAGCCCACTTGGCGGCCTCGGTCGGCGTCATGCAGGTGAAGCCGGCGGCCTCCGCCTTGGCGCGCGTGGGCGAGCCAGTCTTCAGCGCGATGCGCACATCCTTGACGCCCGAGTCGCGCAGGTTGAGCGCGTGGGCATGGCCCTGGGAGCCATAGCCGACGATGCAAACCTTCTTGCCCTTGATCAGGTTCAGGTCGGCATCACGATCATAATAAACGCGCATGGGCATGTCCTCTTGGGCGGTTCGGCAGCTTCAGGGCTGCACTTGGAAAATTTGGGCAGTGCTGGCAGGTGCTTTAGTGGAGCCTGCCGCGCCCGTAAAGCGCAGATCATGCGCTGGCTGCACGCAGGCCATCACAGCCACTCCCGCACCAGCGGCCAGAGCGACGCGACAAGCGCGAGTGCCATGGCGATATTGAAGATGCGGCACAGTTTTGGATCGGCCAGGAAGCGACGCAGACCGACACCGAACACGGTCCAGGTGCTGACCGAAGGAATGTTCACCGCACCAAAGATGAGTGTCACCAAAATCACGCTGAACAGATACTGGCTCGGGGTAGTATAAGTCGCCATGGCGCTGACCGCCATGACCCAGGCCTTTGGGTTGACCCACTGGAACGCCGCCGCGCCAACAAAAGTCATGGGAGAGCCTGCATTCTGCGAAGGCTGGTCAGACATTGGCCCGCTTCTGGCAATCTTCCAGGCCAGCCAGAGCATGTAGGCTGCGCCGACGTATTTGAGTGTGGTGTAAATCACCGGAAATCGCTCCAGCACTTGCCCGAGCCCAAGTCCGACGCATAGCAGCAGCACCATGAAGCCGATGCCGATGCCCAGCATGTGCGGCACGGAGCGGCGAAAGCCAAAGTTCACCCCCGAGGCCAGCAGCATCATGTTGTTGGGGCCCGGCGTGATCGAACTGACGAAGGCAAAAACGACGAGAGCCATCAGAAGATCAAGATTCATCGCCTCACCCGCCAACCTGCTGCGCCGCCAGCCGCTGGAACAGCAGCGCGAGGCAAATCAGCACGAAACCGAGCCACCACTCACGCGACTTGAGCTGCGAGCGCTCCTTGGCTTTTGCCGGTGTGTCCAGCCCGCGCACGCGCTGCACCATCGGCCACAGGAACAGGCCAAAGCCGATGGTGGCGCAGATCTTGGCGAGGAGATCGAGATCGAAGGTCACAGCCTTGCAGCACCCATGTCACATCACATCCGAACCACGGCCCATGGCCGCGATGCCGGTGCGTGATACTTCCGCCAGGCCGCACGGGCCAAGCACCTTGATGAAGCGCTCGATATCGTCGGTGGCACCGGTCAATTCGAACACGAACGAGGTGACGGTGGCATCGATGGTGCGCGCCCCGAAAGCCGTGGCAAGCCGCAGGGCCTCCATGCGGCCATCGCCCTTGCCGACCACCTTGAGCAGCGCAAGCTCGCGCTCGATCGACTCGCCCTGAAGCGTCAGGTCAACCACCCGGTGAACCGGCACCAGACGATCAAGATGGTTCTTGATCTGGTCGATGATTTTTTCCGAACCGGAGGTGACGATGGTGATGCGCGAGATGTGCTTCTCGGCTTCCGTTTCCGATACGGTCAAGCTCTCGATGTTGTAGCCACGCCCCGAAAACAGGCCCGCGATGCGGCTGAGCACGCCCGGCTCGTTGTCGACGATCACCGACAGCGTGTGCCGGCGCACAGTCTGGTCGAAGCTGACGGCGGGATAATGGGAGACGCTCATGGCTGGTGTCCGTTCAGGGTCTTGTTTCAGGTCGTTTTCAAATGTGGGCGATAGTTTTCGAGCACCGGCTCGTCGATTTCGTCCTCCGGCACGATCCACGGTTCAGCCAAGGCCGCCTTGCGCCAGCTGACGAATGCCGGATGGGCATAGATCGCATCGCAATAGGCTTCGGACACGGGGTCGACGCTGATCGAATAGCTGCGGAAACGGGTGCAGACGGGCGCAAACATCGCATCTGCCGCTGAAAACGCACCGAACAGGAATGGCCCGTTTGCCGGATCCTTTGCACCCCAGCGCGAGCGCGCCTCATTCCAGATCGCCGTGATGCGCGTCACGTCCGCCGCCACCTTCGGACCACGATCTTTCGGCGCATGCCGCTTGCCGAGGTTCATCGGGCAGGCATTGCGCAAGGCGGAAAAACCCGCATGCATCTCGCTGGAGATGTTGCGCGCAAAGGCCCGTGCCGCGCGTTCACGGGGCCAGATGGCAAGCTCCAGGTGCTTGTCCGCGATGTACTCCATGATCGAAAGCGATTCCCATGCCTGCAGAGACTGGTCGCCTTGGCCATCGACAAGCGCCGGCACCTTGCCCGCCGGATTGTGGACCATGACCTTGGCCTTCCACTCCGGATCATCGAAGTTCGGCCCGAACGGGATCAGCACCTCCTCGAACGGGATGCCGAAGGCGCTCAGCAGGAGCCATGGCCGAAGCGACCAGGATGAGTGCAGCTTGTTGCCGATGATGAGTTTCATGGGGTGATGAC
>JBOFFB010000299.1:0-3864 GCA_051648385.1 Allobosea sp. | reverse complement strand
CGCGATGTTGGATCAAGTCTTCGGGTGCACCGCTTCTTGATGCAGATGGTGACTTCGTCGGCTACCGCGGCACCGGCTCGGACATCACGTCTGATCAGGAACAGAAGCTGGCTCTGGCGCAGAGCGAAGCAAGGCTGCGCGACTTCCTTGACACCGCATCGGACTGGACATGGGAGACCGATGTGGAAGGCCGCGTCGTGGACCTCTCGCACAGCTATGATGTCAACGGCGCGTCAACCCGCAGCGCCATGCTGGGCCAACGCCGCGAGGATCATCCGGTGATTGCCGGTCACCAAGAGCGCCTGGCGCGCGAATACACGGCGATGATGGCTGCCCGCCAACCTATCCGGGGGTTCGTCTATGGTGTTCATGGGCCTGACGGCACAGCCAGTTATGTGCGCGTGTCAGGTAATCCGGTCTTCCTGCACGATGGATCCTTCTGCGGATACCGGGGCACATCCACCAATGTGACGTTACAGGTCGAAGCAACGCTCGCACTGGAGGAAAGCAACCAGCGTTTTCGGGATTTTGCCGACGCTGCAGCCGATTGGTGCTGGGAAACCGACACAGAGCACCGCTTCGTCGATCCGAACACGTTCATGGGGCGTGCTGCCGAGTTCGGGGCGAAGGACTATGTCGGCAAGCGTCGGATTGACCTGCCGGTTCATGAAGATGATCGTTCAGTCCTGCGGTCGCACATGCGCGATCTGGACATGCGCCGCCCGTTCAAGGACATGCTTTACCGCGTCCCGAACGATGATGGCTCCGTCGCCTGGATCAAGGCCAGTGGTAAGCCGGTGTTTGATGCGACAGGCAACTTCGCAGGCTACCGCGGCTCGGCCCGCAATGTGTCCGACGAGATGGCACAGCGCGACGCACTCGCAAAACAGCAGTTTGCCCTCCAGCGTGCCAGCGATGTCGCCAAGCTTGGTTACTGGCGCTGGACGGCGGCTGACGCCAGTTTCGAATGGTCCGATTCCGTCTTCGACATGCTCGGATTTGGTGTGCAGGAGCGGGTGCCGGACCTGCGCAAGCTGGTGGCTAAAGTCTGCGAACCCGACAGAACGAGCCTGATCGCGGCTCTCAAGGAGCTCGAATGCGGCCGGATCATGCCCGATCGGGAGTACAGGTTCCAGCGCGAGCCAGGCGGCGAGTACAGATACTTCCAGCTTCGTGTCGATCTGGAATACGACGCAAGCGGTCAGTTTGCCGGTAACTTCGGCATCATTCAGGACATCACCGATCTCAAACTTGCAGAGATGCGGCTGCGCGAGCGGAGCGAGCGGCTGGTCGAAGCCCAGAAGCTCGGGCGAATCGGCGACTGGAGCTATTTGATTGGCACCGACGTCATCTGGTGGGCACCGGAGATTTTCTCGTTGCTTGGCTATGACGAGACTGACTTCATACCAACGCTTGAAGCCGTCATGGGAATTTACCACGGTGATGGTGCAATGCGTGTTCTCGACGCCCAGGGCGACGTTGCCCGAACCCGCAGCGTCCGCACCGTCGACGTTAAGGGGTTGCGCAGTGACGGCACAATCGCTGACTTTGCGGTGACCAGCAAGGCTGTCGTTGACGGTGAAAATCGTGTCATCGGCTTTGCAGGCACGATTCAGGACATCACCGAACGCAAGCAGGCCGAGGAGCAACTCGAAAAGCTGGCATACTTTGATCCGCTAACCGGTCTTGCCAACCGCGCTCTCTTTCGTCGGGAAATTGATGAGGTTCTCGAGCGGGCACAGCGCTCCAATCGACCCGTTGCACTGCTGCTTCTTGATCTCGACCGCTTCAAGGAGGTCAACGATTCTTTGGGCCACGCCGCAGGTGACGAGCTTCTCGGGAAAGTCGGCCGGATCATCAACCGGATCATTGGACACGATTGTTTTCTCGCTCGGCTTGGCGGCGACGAGTTTGCAGTCATCGTGCCCGATGCCAGCCAGCGTGGTCATGTCGAGAAAATGGCTGTCGATATCATCGATGCGCTCAACCGACCGTTCAATCTCGAGCGTGGCGAGGTGCACATCGGAACCTCGATCGGGATCGTCATGGCGCCACGCGATGGCTCTGATTCCGAAGAGTTGATGCGTCACTGCGATCTGGCGTTGTACCGCGCTAAGGAAGAGGGCCGTGGTCGGTTCTCGTTCTTCGAACCAGACATGAACGAGCTGTTTCAGCAAAAAACTGCGCTTGCCCGCGATCTGCGTCAGGCCGTCGCCGGGAACATCGGCATCGAGACCCGCTACCAGCCACAAGTGGATCTCGTCAGCAACCGTGTCACCGGTTTTGAATCACTGATGCGCTGGAAGCACCCGACACGGGGCTATGTGCCGCCATCAGAATTCATCCCGATCGCGGAAAGCTCCAGCCTGATCTGCGACATCGGTTTGTGGATCATGCGTGAGAGTGCCATCCAGGCAAAGCTCTGGCTGGATCTGGGCGAGCCGGAGCGAGAGATCTCGGTCAACGTGTCGGCAGCACAGATCTGGCAGACCGAACTGGAAGCCGATGTGGCCCGCATTCTTGACGAGACCGGTCTGCCTGCGCATCTGCTGTGCCTCGAACTGACCGAGAGCCTGTTTGCGGACCATGCAGAGGGCCGGGTGCGGCGCGCGTTGACTGCACTCAAGAAACGGGGTGTCACGCTTGCACTCGACGATTTCGGTACCGGGTATTCCTCGCTCGGGTATCTGACGCAACTGCCATTCGACAAGCTCAAGCTCGATCGGTGCTTTGTCGATGGCATTGTCGAGCAGCCGCGCAAGCGCAAGCTCCTGCAGGGCATGATCGCGCTGGGCCGCGGCCTTGGCATGACGGTCGTCGCCGAAGGTGCCGAGAAGCTTGAGGAGGTCAACATCCTGCGCGAGTTTGGCTGTGACGTCGTGCAGGGCTTTGTCTTCGCCAGACCGAGCATTGCCGCCGAGGCGATTAGCTTCGCCCATGCGTGCGAGGATGCCTATGCGACCGACGCGGCCAGCCTTGTGGGCCAGTTGCGCAAGACGCTCGCCCGCGCCAGCTAGATCATTTTGCTTTCAGATGGAACCATCTGAAAGCAGAAAACATGATCGATCATAATAAGTTAGAGGATGCTGCGACCGAAAGCCGTGTTCACTTTTTCGCAGCATGCTCTATGAACTTGCCCTCCGCCACGCCCGAGGCTACACGACCTGAGTGTCAACCCAAGCTGAGGATACCTCCATGACGCCGGTCAGAGTGATTGCAGGGCCTTTTACATTTACCGGCCATTTCGAGGAAAAGAATGCGCCAAAGACGTGCGCCGCCTTCATCAAGGCCATGCCGTTCATCAGCAAAATCATCCACGTGCGCTGGAGCGGGGAGGGTGTTTGGTCCCCGCTCGGCGAACTCGACTTCGGTGTCGGCTACGAGAACAATACCTGTTATCCATCGCCAGGCCAGATCATCCTGTATCCGGGCGGTGTCAGTGAAACCGAGATCCTTATGGCCTACGGCAACGTGAACTTTGCCTCCAAGGCAGGTCAACTTTCAGGCAACCACTTCATCACGCTGACTGGTGGTCTTGAGAACATCTACGCGCTAGGCCGCAAGGTCCTGTGGGAAGGCGCGATGGAGATCCGCTACGAGCTGATCTGAGCGGCACCTTCTGTCTCGAAGCCAACAAAAAACCGGCCCTGAAGGCCGGTTTTTCGTTGTGATGACATTGTCATCAAGAAAGGTGGTCAGGAAAGGACTCGAAACTATTGGAACGCGCCTGACGGGCGAGTCCGATTTGGGATTCCCCATTTTGGTTGTTCGTGCGAATCTGGCGCATGCGCACAGGAATATCCATCACAGTCACGGCCTCTGAACTTCTGCGGCTCGAAGCCATTGTCGCTGATCGTAATTCTC
>JBOFFB010000298.1:0-1531 GCA_051648385.1 Allobosea sp. | reverse complement strand
GACCGGCGGCATGCAGATCGTCGTCACCAGCCTGCACCATGAGCCATGGGACGCGGGCATCTTCACCCATATCGGCATCGATCCGGCGCATTGCCGCTATATCCTGCTGAAAAGCCGGGTGCACTACCGCGCCGGTTTCCGCCCCTTCGAGAAGCATCGCATCGCGCTGGACGGCGACGGGGTGACGACATCGGACAACACGCGGTTGACGTACAATCACTTGAAGCCGGGCACGTACCCGTTCAATTGATCCCACGCCGCATCAACTCGCGCTCCCAATCCAGTGCATGGGTGACGATGGTTGGCAGGTGATCGAGCTTCGGCGTCCAGCCGAGTTCTCTGCGCAGGCGGTCGGCGTTGGCAACGATGGCAGGCGGATCACCGGCGCGGCGCGGGCCTTGGCGCACCTCAAAATCGACGCCTGAGACTTGCCGCACAGCCTCGATCACCTCCCGCACGGAGTAGCCTTTGCCATAGCCCGCATTCATCACGACGCTCTCGCCGCCGCCACGCAGGTGGTCGAGCGCCACGGCGTGAGCCTCGGCCAGATCGCTGACATGGATGTAGTCACGCACGCAGGTGCCGTCCGGCGTGGCGTAGTCCTGTCCGAAGACTTCCAGAAAGGCGCGCTTGCCGATGGCAGCCTGCGCCGCAACCTTGATCAGGTGGGTCGCTATCGGCGTCGACTGGCCATATCGGCCCCTGGGGTCAGCACCAGCCACATTGAAGTAACGCAGCACCGCATACTTGAAGCCGTGGGCGGCCGCGGCATCGCGCAGCATCATCTCGCTCATCCATTTCGATGTGCCATAGGGCGAGACAGGTGCAGGCGGGCGGCTTTCCAGCACTGGCTCCAGCGAGGTCTCGCCATAGACGGCGGCGGTGGACGAGAAGATGAACTCCTTGATGCCGCCAGCGACGGCGGCGGCCAGCAGCGCGCGTGTTTTCACGGTGTTGGCGAGATAGTAGCCCAGCGGATCAGTGACCGATTCCGGCACCACGATGCGCGCCGCGAAATGGATGATCGAGCGCACGTTGTGGGCGCGGATGACATTGAGCACGCTTTCCACATCACCGGCGTCGGCCACAACAAGCGGCACACCTTCAGGCGTGGCCCAGCGGAAACCGGTGGAGAGATTGTCAAGCACGACAACCGGCAAGCCCCGGTCGACAAGGTTGAGCACCATATGCCCGCCGATATAGCCGGCTCCGCCGGACACAAGTACTGTCATGATCTGATCCTAGTCTGGACAATGGTTGGCACGGATTTGTGCCGTCCGCATGACCTATGCAGGCAATTCTCAAGATCAGGTTGATGCGAGCAGGCTGCTGTGATCGGCTTGTTCAGCTTGCCACAGTGTCATGGCCGCCTCTTGTGGCGGCCATCTCGGTTCGAGAGGCAGCAAGCTGTTGCGCGCCGAGATCACTGGCACAAGGCCGGTAATGACATTGTTGGGTTTACTCTATCCGGCATAGCCGAAGCGCTTCGGCAGCCAGAGCACCACATCCGGCACGAGAATCATGCCTAGAA
>JBOFFB010000297.1:0-1592 GCA_051648385.1 Allobosea sp. | reverse complement strand
TCTCGGCAGCGTCGACCCGGTGCCATTCTGACACTTCGCCAACGCCGAGCAGATAGTAGATCGCGGTCGAGGCCGCGCGTCCGTTCGCGTCTGCGACAACATCACGGAAGGTTTCCTTGTAGAACCCGCCTTCAGGGTGCGGCTGCAGGCCCAGCAATGCCACGACTTCGGCGACCGTCATGTCATCGTGCAGCATCACTCAGCCCCGGAAATCATTCTTGAGTTGCCTGAGCGCGGCAAAACTTGTCTGAGGGTCAGTCGCACCAGCCTTTGCCATCAGTGCCTGCAAGCCGGCCCGAAAGTAGGGGTTTGTCGCCTTCTCCTCGCCAACCGTGGTCACGGCCCAGAAATCGTTGCTCTGGTTGCGCCGTTCCGCTTCAGTGGCACGCGCGTCAACGGTCGCGTTGTCCGGTTCCATGGCGCGGGCAAAGCGCGCGTTGGACCAAGTGTAGTCATGCCCCGTCACCAGCGTGACATCGTCGGGGAGCGCCGCAATCCGCGAGACCGAGCGCCACATCAGCGGCGCGGTGTCACCGAACAGGCGACCGCAGCCCATCACGAAGACCACGTCGCCCACCAGCGCCATCCTCGCCTCACGCGACACCCACGTCACGTGGCCAGCGGCATGGCCGGGCGTGGCCCAGATCTCGAAAGAGGTCTCGCCGAGCTTGACGACGTCCCCCTCTCCGACAATGCGGTCGAGCGGCGCGCCGTCACGTGCGGCGGCAGGGCCGATGATCTCGCAGCCGGTCATCCGGCCAAGCTCGGCTGCACCCTGCACATGATCGGCGTGCTCATGGGTGATGAACAGATGGCTGATGCTCCAGCCCGTCGCCACTGATGCGGCGTGCACCGCACCGGCATCGGGCGCATCGATGGCGGCGCATAAGCCGGTCGCCCGGTCCCGGATCAGCGCGCCACAATTGTCGGACAAGCAGCGGAAAACGTGAAGATCAAGCGGCAAGAGGGGTCATCCTTCGCAGGTGTCTTGGTAAAGCATCATCGCTGCATCATGCGCGCTGGCCCTTGCGCTTGTCCAGCAAGACGACAATGGTGCGGCCACATGAGCACCGATGTCGTCGACCTGCGCAGTTTCTACGCCAGCCCCCTTGGGAATGTGGCGCGGCGTGTCATTGGCCGCAGCATCGTAAAATTCTGGGATGACATCAGCGGCACAAGGCTGGTCGGCATCGGCTATGCAGTGCCCTACCTCACCTTGCTGCGCGACCAGGCCGAGCGAACCTTGGCGTTCATGCCGGCAACCCAGGGCGTCGTGAACTGGCAAGCCAATACAGGCTCGGCGTCAGCACTGGTGGACCCGCTGCTACTGCCGCTTGACGACGCATCGGTCGATCGCATGCTGCTCGTGCATGCACTTGAATCGAGTGAGAACGCCGAGGAACTGCTGGCCGAGTGCTGGCGCGTGCTGGCTCCGGGCGGGCGGATCCTGCTGGTTGTGCCCAACCGCCGGGGGCTGTGGGCACGCATGGATGGCACACCGTTCGGCTATGGCACGCCATTTTCACGCCGGCAGATCGAGAAGTTGATGCGCGCCACCTTGTTCTCTCCCGAGAAATGGGCCGAAGCCCTGT
>JBOFFB010000296.1:0-10901 GCA_051648385.1 Allobosea sp. | reverse complement strand
TACACATGTGTTGATGCTGCGGCTTCTGGGTTTGATTGGCGGGGCCATCGTTGTCGCGCTGATCGCGCGCCGCGTGATCGGCTACAGGCGCATCGTGGCCCACAAGCTGTCGCTCGATGGCTTTGGTGTGGTGATGTATTTCCTGTTCGCGAGTGCCGCCATGGACGGCGTCACCAACGCCTTCATGACGCGGCCTGCAACGGTCTTCCTGTTTCTCGCCATCGCTTTCGCCATGGTCATTGGCGGCTTTGTGCTGGCCTGGGTAGCGCTGCGGTTGCTGATGAAGCCCGCAGACGTCTTCCTGATGGGCTATGGTACCGGACAGCGCAACATGGGTGCGATGGTTGCCGCACTTGGCGCGGCCACGCCGGAAACCACGTTCCTGTTCTTCGCGCTCGCGCAATTCCCGATCTATCTGATGCCGCAATTGCTGAAGCCGATCGCGCAGAGGTTTGCCGCGAAAGTCTAGCGTCATTGCGAGCGCAGCGAAGCAATCCAGCCTTGGTGCGCCTCGGTGCTGGATGGCTTCGTTGCGCTCGCCATGACGTCGTTGAAGATGATGGTTCTGTTCTGATTGCCCCGCGCCCATGCCAATGCTAACCCGGCATCCATGTCAAAGCCCCTGATCATCGCGCCATCGATCCTGTCTGCCGACTTCGCGTGCCTTGGTGCCGAGGTTGCGGCCATCGACACGGCGGGGGCGGACTGGATCCATTGCGATGTGATGGACGGGCATTTCGTGCCGAACATCACCTTCGGGCCGGACATCCTGAAAGCCATCCGCAAGCACAGCGCCAAGGTCTTCGACGTGCACCTGATGATTGCGCCGGTTGACCCCTACATCGAGGCCTTCGCCAGGGCCGGTGCCGATATCATCACTATTCATGCCGAGGCCGGGCCGCACGCGCACCGCTCGCTGCAGGCAATCAGGGCGCTGGGCAAGAAGGCAGGCATCGCGCTCAACCCCGGCACGCCCGAGAGCGCTATCGAATACCTGCTGGACAGCGTTGACCTGGTCCTGTGCATGACGGTCAATCCGGGCTTTGGCGGGCAGGCCTTCATTCCAGAGGTTTGCGCGAAAATTCGCCGGATCAAGGCCATGGTCGGTGACAGGCCCATCGACATCGAGATCGACGGCGGTTGTACGCCTCTGACCGCGCCGCTTGTCGTTGCTGCCGGTGCCAACGTACTGGTGGCAGGCTCCGCCGCGTTCAAGGGCGGCGAGGTGGCATATGCTGCCAACATCGCAGCGATCCGCAAGGCTGGCGAAAGCGCGCTCGGCGGGTGGGTTTGATGCAATACTGCAAGGGTGTCATCCCCGGCGAGCCAAAGGCGAGGGAAGGGGATCCACTGTGCTTGCCATAGATGGATTCCCTTCCCCGTCGCTGCGCTCCGGCCGGGAATGACACCGGCTCTTGATCAAGGAAGCTGTTGATGATCCCCCGCTATTCCCGCCCCGAGATGGTCGCGATCTGGGAGCCGCAGGCGCGGTTTCGCATCTGGTTCGAGATCGAAGCGCATGCGACCGACAAGCTGGCCGAGCTTGGCGTTGTGCCGCGCGAGGCAGCGGCTACGATCTGGGCCAAGGCCAAGGATGCAACGTTCGATGTGGCGCGGATCGACGAGATCGAGCGCACGACCAAGCATGACGTCATCGCCTTTCTGACACACCTTGCCGAGATCGTCGGACCTGAAGCGCGCTTCGTGCATCAGGGCATGACGTCGTCGGATGTGCTCGACACGACGCTGGCGGTGCAGCTTGCCCGCGCGTCCGACATCCTGATCGCCGACGTCGATGCGCTGCTGGCGGCCCTCAAGCGCCGCGCCTTCGAGCACAAGCTGACGCCGACGATAGGGCGCTCGCATGGCATCCATGCGGAACCGGTGACGTTTGGCCTCAAGCTGGCGCAGGCCTATGCCGAGTTTGCCCGTTGCAGGGCGCGGCTGGTGGCGGCGCGGGCGGAGGTCGCGACCTGTGCGATTTCCGGTGCGGTCGGCACATTTGCCAACATTGATCCTTCGGTGGAGGAGCATGTTGCCGCCAAGATGGGTCTCGCAATCGAGCCGATCTCGACGCAAGTGATCCCGCGGGATCGGCACGCGATGTTCTTTGCCACGCTTGGTGTCGTGGCGAGTTGCGTCGAGCGGCTGGCCACGGAAATCCGGCACTTGCAGCGCACGGAGGTCTATGAGGCGGAAGAGTTTTTCTCGCCGGGCCAGAAGGGCTCGTCCGCCATGCCGCACAAGCGCAACCCGGTGCTGACCGAAAACCTGACAGGGCTGGCCCGCCTCGTGCGCGGCATGGCGCTGCCAGCGATGGAGAACGTGGCGCTGTGGCATGAGCGCGACATCTCGCACTCTTCGGTCGAGCGGATGATCGGGCCGGATGCGACAATTACTCTGGACTTTGCCTTGGCGCGTCTGACCGGCGTGATCGACAAGTTGCTGGTCTACCCGGCCAACATGCGGAAGAATCTCGACCGGCTTGGCGGCCTGCACAACTCGCAGCGCGTGCTGCTGGCTCTGACACAGGCAGGTGCAAGCCGCGAAGAGAGCTACAGCCTGGTGCAACGCAACGCGATGCGCACATGGGAGCACGGCGAGGACTTCCTGACCAATCTCAAAGCCGATGTGGATGTGACGGCGCGGCTCAGCGCGTCCGAGCTTGGCGCGATGTTCGACGAGGGCTATCACTTCAAGCATGTCAATATGATCTTCCGGCGCGTGTTCGGGGAGGCCTGAGCCCTGACAATCCCGATTCGCCCCGCCATTGCCGAAGACATGCGCCTCGTCACGGCGCTGATCGATCGGTCGGTCCGCATTTCGAATGCGACCGACTACACGGCCGAGCAGCAGATGCGCGTGCTTGCCGATTACACCTTGCCGGCCATGAAGCGCAGGTTGCTACGCGCGGCTGCTTTCCTTGTCGCCGAAACACCTGTCTGGGCCAGTGCCGACAAGGTACTCACTGGTGTGCTTGTGGCGTTGCGCACGCCTCGTGCGAGTGCCGATGATGTCGCAGTGATCGAGGCGCTTTTCGTCGATCCATCGGTGCAGGGCATGGGGGTGGGGGGCGCTTTGCTGGATGAACTTGTCGAGCGCGCCCAACGCGCCGGGATCGAGCGGATCACGGTCGCGGCTTCGCTGACAGCCGTTGATTTCTATGCCCATATGGGCTTTTCACGCGCCGGGCGCGGCCTGTCGAACACCGGCGTCGAAACCGTGATGATGGAGCGGCATGTCAGGTAGAGTTGCCTCGTGCGTTCGGGTTCGGTAGTCCAGCCTGACACTACTGGATGGCCACATTTTCATGCGCACTTCTGAAGCTGACATTCTCATCATTCCGGGCTGGAGCGGTTCTGGCCCCGGTCATTGGCAGACCCGCTGGGAGGGCAAGCTCTCCACCGCGCGCCGTGTCGAGCAGGCTGACTGGTACAAGCCGCATCGTGAGGAGTGGGCTGCCAACATCATTGCTGCCGCCACGGCCTGCACGCGCCCAATCATCCTGGTGGCGCACAGCGCAGGCGTCAGTTCGGTGGCCCATGCGGCCGAGCAACTGGCGAGCCTCAACATCGCCGGTGCCTTTCTGGTCGCGCCAGCTTCCGAGCGCGCGCTTCATGCCATTCCCGGTATGCCTGCCGATTTCGCCAAACACACGCGCCACAAACTGCCTTTTCGTGCTGTGCTCGCTTCCAGCACCACCGATGCGTATTGCACGGTCGATGAAGCGCAGGAACTGGCAGGTGCCTGGGGAGCGGAGTTCTCCGACGCTGGGGACGCCGGCCACATCAATGTCGCATCAGGACACGGTCCCTGGCCCGAAGGACTGATGCGTTTTGCCGGGTTTTTGCGCTCACTGGGCTAGATCATCCCGCATTGAGATGGAATCCATCTCAATGCGGAAAGATGATCGATTATAATAAGTTAGAGCATTGCGCACAAAACCGGGACCCGCTTTTGTGCGCAATGCTCTTGGGTCTCGCGCACAAGGGACTACCGGTTTTGGGAAACCGCAATGCTCCAAACTGCTATGATCACGTGATCAAACGCCCAGAAATCCGCCTGCAAACTTCATGACCACCTGCCCGCAGGCCATGCTCCAGAAGCCGGCGATGACGGTGGCGATGGCGACGAAGGGGATGGGTCTGCCTTCGATCTGGCGGCCAAGGATCGTGTTGCGCAGGATGATGAACGGGGCTGAGAAGACAATCACCGGCACGCTTGCAACGGCCATCACACCGCCGGTCTGCAACAGGTGAAAGCTCGCCTTGCGCGCCGTGAACATCTCGAACGCCGAGGCCACCAGCCCCGCAAAGGCAAAGCCGATGAAGATTGCCTGAAAGGCATGGATCGCTTCTGGTTGCAGACTCAACGCCAAGACCCTCCGCCCTGCAAAACTTAACAATCCGTTATCGCGCATGCTTAAGCCAACGTTAAGCGACATGTGGCGTTATGCTTAACGTTGAACGTGGCGGATTTGGCCGCTCCTGATGATCCAGTGCATGCGATGACGACAGCTACTTCCGCCCATCACTCAGCCCATGCCGCACAGCGGCCAAATGCGGGGCATTCTGCCGCCGCTCTGGCGCGCACGCGCAACAAGGTGGCTGTTGTACCGCTACCAAGCGCTGACAGGGTTATCTGGGTCATTGTTGCACTGCTCACCATGTTGAGCACGGGCGGTGTCATGGCAGGGCTGTGGTGGGTCAATCTGCCACCTCCGCCTCCTCAAATGCTGGAGATGCGCATCGGGACCGAAACTCTGGTTTTTCCATCGAACTTCAAGGGTCCGCGCACCGCTGACATGGGTCGCGAGGTTGGCATGACACGATTGCGCGTGACCTGGCCCGAGCTGAATGCGGCCATCGCGGGCGACAAGGCGGAGGTTCACATCACCATAGGGCCTGCATCGGCCAGCACCGATCCCAAGGCGCAGTTTAACACTTTGGCGCGTTTTCTGACTCAAGGCGCGTGGTCAAACCCAGGCGGTCTGATGGTGCGCAACTTCAAGAAGGGCTCGCCCTTCGAGCAGGAAGAACTGTTCATGTCGATGCCGGATGGCGCGGCCTTCTTTGCACGCTGCACAGCCGATATCGGCGCGACCAAACTCGACGAGGGTTGCCGGGCCGTGCTCAAGCATGGGGGCTTCGATATCGCATTGCGCTTTCCGCGCGAGGCACTGGGAGACTGGCAGGCGCTGGCAGACGGTGTGCGCAGGCTCGTCGATGGCTTTCGCAGGAGCGAGTGAGCCTCAGCGGCATGTCATGACGCCTGAGGCTAAACGCAGTGAATGTGCCAACGGCCCGGCCGGTCATAGCGGACTGCTTGCCATCGTGCATGCCGAAGCGAAGCGCCCGTCTGGCGCCTCAGTCTTCGAGGTCGACGTCGAGGATGGCCATGGTGAAGTTGAACGAGCGGTCGCCGTCCTCATCATCAACATGGATGATGCCGATATACTCCTCGCCGATGTAGACCTCGGCTGAATCGTTCTTCTTGTGGCGTGCCTTCACGGCGATGCCATGGTTGGCGAACGTACGGCGCAAAAAGCGCTCGAGCTTGGCAAGTTCGGTCTTGTCCACGGGTGCTTGATCCAGAAATTGAGTGTCTTGGCGGGAATGCGGAGCCGCAGCGATGCCACGGGCAGCGCTTCAGGGCAAGTCTGGAATGGCGCGTACGGGCTTGCTCACTCCATCTCGGCGAGCAACTGGTCCATGGCGCGTGCGGGTTCGGCGCAGCCAGCCTCGCCCACTACCCGAGCCGGAACGCCTGCCACGGTGGTATTGCGCGGAACGGTCGCGAGCACGACCGAGCCCGCCGCAACGCGGGCACATTCCCCCACCTCGATATTGCCGAGAATCTTGGCACCAGCACCGATCAGTACGCCCGAGCGAATCTTCGGGTGGCGATCACCTTTCTCCTTGCCGGTGCCGCCAAGCGTCACGTCCTGCAACATAGAGACGTTGTCGCCGATCACGGCAGTGGAACCGACCACAAGCCCGGTGGCATGGTCGAGGAAAATGCCGCGTCCGATGCGGGCGGCGGGATGAATATCTGTCTGAAACACTTCGGACGCGCGGCTTTGCAGGTAAAGTGCGAGGTCGGTCCGCCCCTTGGCCCAGAGCCAGTGAGCCAGCCTGTGAGTCTGCAGCGCGTGAAAGCCCTTGTAATACAGCACCGGCTCGATGAAGCGTGTGCAGGCGGGGTCGCGGTCGATCACGGCTGCCATGTCAGAGCGGAAACCCTCGCCAATGCTGGCATCGCTCGCCAGCGCTTCATCGAAGGTCTGGGCAATGAGATCTGATGGCACGACCGGGTGCCCCAGCCGTGCCGCGACGCGGTGCGATATCGCCTCGTCCAGCGAGCGCTGGTTCAGAACGGTGGACAGTAGAAAGCTGGCCAGCGTTGGCTCTGCGGCCATGGCCCGTTCTGCCTCCTCGCAGACGCGCGCCCATGCCGGGTCGACAATCTCCAGCTTGGACGCTGTCTTGATCCGCGCGCTGTTCTGCGATGCTGTCATGTGAGCGCCTCCGGCCAGCCATCTTCAGATGGAGGTTGGCACGGGTCAAGCAAAGAGGTGTTCGTGCAAAAAGTCGATGCGAAACCGCATTTGCGCTGTCACTTCACGCCTTCGTGGTTGGCGCCGAGATAGCATCGGCGATCTGGCACTAGCCGCTTGACCCAAGTTCGGGTTATCAGCGATCCATGGCTGATGTCGGTTATATTGCTGCCCTGATTGCCGGGGTCCTGTCGTTCCTGAGCCCCTGCGTGCTGCCGCTGGTGCCGCCTTACCTGTGCTATCTGGCTGGTACCACCATCGAGGAGATGCGTGAGGAGGGGGCTGGAACGGCTGCCGCCCGGCGCGATGTCATGCTGGCAGCTGTGTCGTTCGTTGCGGGGTTCAGCACCGTGTTCGTGCTGCTTGGGGCAACAGCCAGCGCGCTTGGGCAAATCTTGCGCGACTATATGTGGGTGCTGTCATGGGCTGCCGGTGCTGCCATCATCGTCATGGGGCTGCATTTCCTGGGTGTTTTCCGGCTTGCCATGCTCTACCGCGAAAAGCGCGTCGAAGTGGCGACACCGGCAGGGCCGGGCGGTGCTTACCTGATGGGGCTGGCCTTCGCTTTCGGCTGGACGCCCTGTATCGGGCCGATCCTCGCGGCCATTCTCGCGGTCGCGGGGTCGTCGGACACCGTATATCGCGGTATGTCGCTGCTTGCAGTGTACTCGCTGGGGCTCGGCATTCCGTTCCTCGTCGCAGCTTTCGGCATCGAGCGCTTCATCGGTGCCATGGCAGGCATCAAGCGCCACTTTCGCAAGATTGAAATCGCCATGGGCGGGCTTCTGGTGGTGACAGGCGTTGCATTCCTCACCGGCGGCATGGAGCGCATGGCATTCTGGCTGCTGGAGACATTTCCAGGGATGGCGGCATTGGGGTGAGGCAATGGTCCGCACAGCGGATTGAAAGGCCCGGCGAGCCCTGCAAAGCGGCCAAACGTATGAGCGCAAGCGAGGGCCGGGGCCGCCGTCTGGCGACGGGCATGAAAGCACAGAGGCTGTGGATTGTTTCGCTGCGCTCGCAATGACACCGACCAAGAAAAACCCGCCCGGATTGCTCCGGACGGGTTGGTGATTTCGCCGAGATGGTCGGGTCAAGCCCGACCATGACGACAGATTTTGCAGATCAATTCTCGATGTAGGTGATCTTGCCGTCAGCGCCGGGCTTCCATGTGTACATGGTGTAGTCCGGACGGGTGATGTCGCCCTTCTTGTCGAAGGCGATCTCGCCGATGACGGTCTTGAACTTGAAGCCCGTCTTCATGAATTCGGCCATTTTCTTCGGATCGAGCGACTTCGCGCCTTCCGCAGCCTGCTTCATGATTTCAACGCCGGCATACGAATAGAGCGTGTAGGCTTCGGGGTTGAAACGCTTGGCTTCGAACTTCTTCACGACAGCGGCCGCTTCTGGACGCTTGCGTGGGTCTGGTGGGAAGGTCATCAAGGTGCCGACCACGGCGGGGCCGCCGATCGAGGCGAACTCGTCGGAGGTGATGCCGTCGCCGGACATCATCACGGTGTTGAGACCCTGGTCGCGCATCTGGCGCACGATCAAACCGGCTTCAGTGTGCAGGCCACCCCAATACAGGACGTCAGCACCAGCTGCCTTGACCTTGGAGACGAGCGCCGAGAAATCCTTCTCGCCGGTGTTCACGCCTTCATAGAGAACGTCGTTGACGCCAGCTGCACGCATTGCCTTGCGGGTTTCGTCCGCCAGGCCCTGACCGTAGGTGGTCTTGTCATGGACGACAGCGATCTTCTTGCCCTTCAGGTTCTTGACGATGTAGTCGGCGGCAACCGCGCCTTGCTGGTCATCACGACCGCAGGTGCGGAAGGCGTTCCACAGGCCGCGTTCCGTGATGCGCGGGTTGGTTGCCGATGGCGTGACCATCAGGATGCCGTTTTCGGCGTAGACTTCAGAGGCTGGCATGACAACACCAGAGTTGAAGTGACCGAGCACCATCTTGATGCCGTCGGCAACAAACTTGTTGGCGACAGAGACGCCTTCCTTCGGGTCCGAACGATCGTCGCCGACAGAAACGGTGATGCGCTGGCCCATGATGCCGCCAGCCGCGTTGATGTCTTCGACAGCCTGTTCAACGCCGTTCTTGAGCTGTGCGCCGAAGGCTGCGTTTGGACCGGTGATGGGCCCGGCAACGCCGAGCTTGATCTGGGCCTGGGCCACGCTCGAGAACGCGAGGACCGTGCCGAGCGCGATGCCGCTCAACATAATTTTCTTCATGGATACCTTCTCCCTTGTTTGACCACAGATTGGAGGCCCGTTTTGGTGCCTTCTCTGTCCCGGCGAATGTCAGCACCGTTATGCGCAGTGTTGCGCGTTTTAAACGTGATGTCACCCGTCAAGCTTGTGAAGTCTTGAAAGTTTCAGCCTTCAAGACTGTGTTGTTTAAACATGGTTTCCGCGTCTCAAGCCGCGCCGCCACGGGGCTTCCAGCTGAGTGGGCCGCTGCGCTCATAGAGCCAGCGATACTGCGTCGTCATCTGCGTGGTTCGTGTGTAGCGATAGCCGATCGCGGCGAAGATCAGCAGGAAAATGCAGTCGACCAGATAGAACCAAGGCGACAACAAAGTGCCCTCGAACAGCGCAAAATGGATGAAGCGTACAAACAACCCCAGGATCAGGATGTAGAGCGGCAATTGCCACTCAGGGCGCCAGGTCAGCGCGATGGCGCGCCCCGTCATCCAGGCTGTCCAGCCACCCATGATGATGGTGACGAGGATGAACAACCAGATGGTCGGCTCTTCGTAGAGGATGCCTTGCATCAGATTGTTCCTCCGGAACGGGGCAATGGGCAATGGGCAATCGGCAGTCGGGAACGATGACCGCCGAGGTTGCCTTTGCGACTGCCCATTGCCGACTGCCGAATGTCCTGCGCCATCAATGCCTCCCGCCTTCGAGATAGGCTGCCTGGACCTGCGGGTTTGAGAGCAGTTCCTTGCCTGTGCCGCTCATGGTGATGACACCGTTGACCATGACGTAGCCGCGGTGGGCGAGTTTCAACGCATGGAAGGCGTTCTGCTCGACCAGAAACACCGTCAGCCCCTCGGACTTGTTGAGGTCGCGTATGGCGTCGAAGATCAGCTTGACGATCAGCGGAGCGAGGCCAAGCGAAGGCTCGTCGAGCAGGAGCAGCTTGGGCCGGCTCATCAGCGCACGGGCGATGGCCAGCATCTGCTGTTCGCCGCCGGAAAGCGTGCCGCCGCGCTGGGTGAGGCGCTCTTTAAGGCGCGGGAAAAGCGTGCAGATGCGCTCCAGATCCTGCTCGAAATGCGTCATGCCCGCCACAGACGCACCCATTTGCAGGTTCTCGAACACGGTCATGCGCGGGAAGATGCGGCGGCCTTCAGGTGACTGGGCCATGCCCATGCGCGCGATCAGGTGCGTCGGCATGTTGGTGATGTCCTGCCCATCATAGGTGATGATGCCTTCGCGGGCGCGCGGATTGCCGAAGATGGTCATCATCAGCGTTGACTTGCCGGCACCATTCGCACCAATCAGCGTCACGATCTCGCCCTGGCGCACGTCGATGTCAACGCCCTTCAGAGCGATGATGTTTCCATAGTAGGTTTTCACGCCGCGCACTTCGAGCATGGGTGCACCTGTTGCTCCAATGGCGGCTGTAGCTGTTGCCGTCACAACGCTCCCAGATGTCGTTGTCATAGCCCGACCTCCGCTTCGACGGCCTCGACCTCATCATCCTCGACGCCGAGATAGGCGGCGATGACCTTTGGGTCGTTCTGCACATGGTTCGGCGTGCCGTCGGAAATCTTGGTGCCGTAATCGAGCACAACCACGTGGTCGGAGATTTCCATGACCACGCTCATGTCATGCTCGATCAGCAACACGGAGACACCGTCATCCTGGCGGATCGAGCGTAGCAGGTTGTTGAGTTCGAGGCTCTCGCGTGGGTTGAGGCCGGCGGCGGGCTCGTCGAGGCAGAGCAGCGTCGGTTCGGTACACATGGCGCGCGCGATTTCGAGGCGGCGCTGGTCTCCATAGGGCAGATCTCCGGCCGGATCATCGGCACGCTCGGTCAGCCGTGTCTTCTCCAGCCAGTACTTGGCCTTTTCGATCGAGGCATTCGAAGCGGCCTTGTAACCGCCGATGCCCAGTAGGCCCAACACGGTGTAGCCCGACGCCTTCATCAGTACGTTGTGCTGCGCCACCAGCAGGTTCTCCAGAACTGTCATGCCGGTGAACAGGCGGATGTTCTGGAAGGTGCGGGCGACCTTGGCCTTGGCGGAAATCTTGAAATCCGGCATGCGCTCCAGCAAGTGCTGCGCGCCGGTGGGCAAGGTCAGCGTCATCATGCCTTCGGTCGGCT
>JBOFFB010000295.1:0-3018 GCA_051648385.1 Allobosea sp. | reverse complement strand
GAGCCGGGGATGGGGCGGATGGTCATGATGCGCAACTCATCGTCATTCCGGGGCCGCAGAGCGGAGCCCGGAACCCATCAATGCGGGGGCTGACACGGTGAGTTCGAGAAACAAATCGAGCCAATCCGGATTGTCCTTTTCGATCAGGTTGGTTTTCCACTCACGACGCCATTTCTTCATGTCCTTTTCGCATGCAATGGCACTCAGGATGTCGTCGTAATGCTCAAACCACACCAAGCGGCTGACACCGTAACGCGCAGAAAATCCCGGTATCAGTGACTGCAGATGTTCACTGGCACGCCTGACAATGTCGTTTGTGACACCCAGATAGAGCGTTCCGTACCGTCGGCTCGCCATCAGATAGACATAGCCACCTTTTGTCATGGATTGGTGATCATGGGTTCCGGGCTCCGCTGCGCGGCCCCGGAATGACGAACAGCGGTTTCAACCCTTTGCAGCAGCCGTGTTTCGCCAGAGCTGATCCCCGCCATTTCGATCAGCGCCTTGGCCAGCAAGTTGCGCGCAACGGTGCTGCGATAGGTTGCGGTGGCGCGTTGATCGGTCATGGGCTGGTAATCGTCGGCCATAGCGGCGAGCGCGGGGCCCCAGCCCGGCACATCTGCGATCGAAACGCCGACCAGCGCTGCCTCAGCCTGCAATGCCCGCTTCGGCGTGCCGGCCATGCCGCCGAAGGCGATGCGGGCCTCGGTGATTGTGCCGCCATCAAGGGTGAGCCTGACTGCGCCCATCACCGCGGAAATATCCTCGTCGAAGCGCTTCGACACCTTGAAGGCGCGAAACTGCTGGCCGGTGGTCAGCTTCGGCACGTTCAGCGCCAATACGAATTCGGATGGTTGGCGGTCCTGGCTGCGGTAGGCGAGGAAGAAATCCTCAAGCGGCATGGCGCGCGTTTCGGCCTCACGTCTCAATTCAACCGTGCCGCCTAGCGCGATGAAACATGGCGCGAGATCGCCAATGGGCGAGCCGTTGGCGATGTTGCCGCCGACCGTGCCAGAGGCGCGCACCTGCGCAGAGCCAAAGCGGCGCATGACCTCACCGAGATCAGGATCGAGGCTGGCCAGCTGGCAATACGCATCCGAATGGCTGGCACCGGCACCAATATGGATGGCATCCGGCGTGCTGGTGATCGCGCCAAAGCCTTCAACGCGGCCCAGCCAGATGAACTTGCGGATATCCTGCAGCCCCTTGGTCAGCCACAGCCCGACATCGGTGCCGCCTGCCAGCAAGGTCGCTTCCGGATGCGCGAGGTACAGCGCGGCCAGCGCGCCGATACTGCGTGGAATGGCGAAGAAACTTGCATCGCCGCCAACCAGCACATCTTCGGGCGTTGCAAGTTCCGTGAGAGCCATCTGACTGGCCGCGCGCGCCACCATGAACCGGTCCGCAGCCTCGCCTGCGCAGGCATCCATCGCAGCATCGATAATCGGCCGGTAGCCGGTGCAGCGGCAGAGGTTCCCTGCCAGCGCGTCGCAGACCTGCGTCCGCGTCACAGGCCGCGCGCCCTCATGATACAGCGCGAACAGGCTCATCACGATGCCGGGTGTGCAAAAGCCGCATTGCGAGCCGTGATGGGCCACCATGGCCGCCTGCACCGGATGCAGCACGCCATCGCGACCGTTTTCCTGCGCCAGATCATCCACGGTGATCAGCTCCGCGCCATCAAGCTGGCCGAGCAGCAGAATACAGGTGTTGACCGGCTCATAGACCAGCCGCCCAGCCTTGAGCCGCCCGACGACAGCGGTGCAGGCCCCGCAATCACCCTCGGCGCAACCTTCCTTGGTGCCAGTGAGGCGCATGTCCTCGCGCAACCAGTCCAGCACCGTGCGTCGCGGGCTGAAGGCTTCCAGCGTGATCACTTCGCTCCGGCGTAGAAACCGGATAGCTTTTCGTGTGTTTTCCGTCATGTTTTCATCAGTTCAAATCGCATGCCACAACATGACGCGATGTGAAGCAGAACGGAAGAGGGGCAAACCCGTGTCGATTGGTAGCAAGATATGGTGTCTGGTGTCATTCCCGGCGTGCCGCAGGCACGGGAAGGGAATCTACAGCCGCCGCTGCGTGAGATGGATCCCCTTCCCGGCGCTTTGCGCCGCCGGGGATGACACCGGGGGTTGCGAGGCATGATCACCCCGGCCACCCTTGCCGCACGCATTGCCGCTGGAACTGGTGACACGCCCCCAGACCTCGTGATCAAGGACACGCGGCTGTATTGCCTTGTGACGGGCAACCTTGTTGACACCGACATCGCCATCGTTGGCGACACCATCGTCGGCACGCATGGGCGCTATGAGGGCAGCACGGCCATCGATGCCAAGGGCCGCATCGCCGTTCCCGGCTTCATCGACACGCACTGCCACGTCGAATCGTCGCTGATCACGCCGTTCGAGTTCGAGCGTTGCGTGTTGCCGCACGGCGTGACCACGGCGATTTGCGATCCGCACGAAATCGCCAACGTGCTGGGTGCCGAGGGCATTCGCTACTTTCTCACGTGTGCCGAGCGGATGGTGATGAGCCTGTTCGTACAGCTCTCGTCGTGCGTGCCGGCAACCCATCTGGAGACATCGGGCGCAGCGCTTTCGGCTACGGACCTCGTGCCGTTCATGAACCACCCGAAGGTGATCGGGCTGGCGGAGTTCATGAATTTTCCTGGCGTCATCCACCGCGATCCGGCGTGTCTCGACAAGCTCTGTGCCTTCTCGGATCGGCATATCGACGGGCATGCGCCGCTGCTGCGCGGGCTGCCGCTCAACGGCTACATGGCCGCCGGCATCCGCACCGACCACGAGACCACGACCGCCGACGAAGCGCGCGAGAAGCTTGCCAAGGGCATGCACATCCTCATCCGCGAAGGCTCGGTATCGAAGGATCTGCACGCGCTGATGGAGCTGATCGACAGGGATACCTCGCCCTTTCTCGCCTTCTGCACCGATGACCGCAACCCGCTCGACATCGCCGAGGAAGGCCATCTCGACTTCATGATCCGCACTGCGATTGCTC
>JBOFFB010000294.1:0-10137 GCA_051648385.1 Allobosea sp. | reverse complement strand
TCCAGTCCAAGAAAATCCTGCAAGGCACGGTGATTGGCCAGGGCCGCGTCGCGGTCAATGGCGCGCCATCCGGCCGTGTCGCAGCAGCAAATTGAGAGAGGGTCCGACCATGACCACCCGAACCACAACCCGCATCGTCGCCGTCGCCGCGATCGGTCTCACACTTTCGGCCTGCGGAGCCGCTGACCGACTTGCCAACGTCGGCAAGCCACCGTCGCTGTCCGCGATCGAAGACCCGACCGCGCAGGCTGGATACAAGCCGGTGCGCATGCCGATGCCGACGCCGGAGCACGTCTCTTTCGGGCCCAACTCGCTCTGGCGGCAGGGTAGTCGCGCCTTCTTCAAGGACCAGCGCGCCCGGCAGATCGGCGATCTCGTGACGGTGAAGGTGCGGGTCACCGACCGGGCGGAACTGCAGAACCAGACAAGCCGCTCGCGCACCGGCAAGGATTCGTTTGGTGTGCCCAACCTGTTCGGGGTCGAGTCGAACCTGCCGAAAATCTTGCCGGAGAGCGTCGATCCGGGTTCGCTGGTCTCGACCAACTCCAACACCTCGACGCAAGGTGCAGGCTCGGTGCGCCGCTCCGAACAACTTTCGACGAACGTGGCGGCGGTGGTCACGCAGCTTCTGCCCAACGGCAACCTGGTGATCGAGGGCAAGCAGGAAATCCGCCTCAATTTCGAGGTGCGCGAACTAATCGTTGCCGGGGTCGTCAGGCCTGAGGATATCGACAGCGACAACACAATCGATTCCAGCAAGATCGCCCAGGCACGGATCGCCTACGGTGGCCGTGGCCAGATCACTGATGTGCAGCAGCCACGCTATGGCCAGCAGGTGATGGACGTTCTGCTGCCGTTCTGATGGATGTCCGCAGTCCGGCAACGCTCCCCAACGGGCCGGCTGCGTGATGACGAGGTGCCGCCTTATGTCGGCACTTCGGGCGCACAGGCAACGCTCCCCGCTACTGCCTGCGCGCCCCAACCGAAAGCCCTGCGCTCCCATCGCAGGGCTTTTGTTGTTCAGGCCGGGGTTGCGCCAGCCTGAGGCATCACGCTCAACTTGCCAAGCGCAGAGACCAGCACGGAAGCGGTGGAGAGCGCAAACAACACGATCACCAATCCGAGCGCCGCGCCAAAACCCAGATGAGCGGCGACCAGACCGCCGACAAGTGCGCCAACGGAACGCACGCCGTAGATCGCCACCTGGATGACCGAGCCGACGCGGCCCAACAGGCCTGCTGGCGTGACCAATTGGCGGATGCTGTTCTGGCAGACAAACCAGAGGATCGGGCCGAAACCAAGTAGGAAAAAGACGATCATGGGCAGCGCGACTCCGCCGAAGGCAGGCGACACGGCGAGAAGCACACTGGCCAGGCACGAACTGGCGGGGCCAAAAAACAGGATCAGGCGGGGCGAGTACTGCTTGAGTGCCGCCGCAGCCGTGAACGCGGCTAGCAGCGAGCCAACCCCCATGGCTGCTTGCGACCAGCCGGCTTCGGCGGCATTGAGCCCCATAGGGCCCAGTGCAAACGGCACGAACACCGCCATCAGCGCGAAGAAGGCCATGTTCCAGAACAGTGCGCAGGCGACAATGCCGATGAGCAGCGGCTGGCCGCGCACGAAGCGAAAGCCCTCAGTGATCTCGGCCAAGGGCTGGCGTGGTTTTGGCGCGCGCACCGGCTGCCTGCCGAAGCTGAAGGCGATGAACAGCCCGCCAAGCGCCAGCAGCAGCGCCAAGCCGTAGGCTGCCATCACCTGGCCTTTCAGTACCGCATAGCCCATCAGGGCAGGGCCGATGAGCATGGCGACGGATTGCACCAGTTGCAGGCGGGCATTGGCACGCGGCAACTCAGCGCCCGGCACCAGTGCCTGGACTGAGGCGCTTTCGGACAGAAAGCCAACCACTGCAGCGGAGGCGCTGATGAAGGCACCAAACGCGAACAGCGGCAGGTTGCCGAGCGCCAGCCCCGCCATGGCAATGGCGACGCCCGCCACGGCCAGCAACATGCCGCGCTTCAACGCGTCGAGCGGGGCAATGCGGTCAACCATCACGCCTGCGGGGAGCGACATGACCAGCCAGGCCGATCCCTGGATCGCAACGATGAGGCCGACAAGGTCAGGCCCGCCGCCGAACATGGTGGCCACCACCAGCGGCGTGCCGGCCACCATGAGTTGGTCAGCACCGCGAAAGCCGGAAGCGACAGCGGTGAGGCGGTGGAAGAGGGCGGGGAGCATGGGTGCTGTCCAATTGGAGATGCGCTGAGTTAGCGCGCTGCGCCGGCGGGGGCCACCCGTTTTCCGGTCCCAAGCTGTCATCCTGGCTCGCTGGCCGGGGCGATAGCGTTACCTGTCAAACAAAAAATGACCGGCGGTCAGCCGGTCATCATCAAACCCAGAACTATAAATGTACCCTAGTCGTCGCGGAAAACGCGCTCGTTGCGCTCGTGGCGCTCCTGGGCTTCCAGCGACATGGTGGCGATCGGGCGGGCTTCGAGCCGCTTCAGTGAAATGGGTTCGCCGGTTTCCTCACAGAAGCCATAAGAGCCGTCTTCGATGCGGGCGAGGGCGGCTTCTATCTTGGAGATCAGCTTGCGCTGCCGGTCACGTGCACGAAGCTCGATGGCACGATCGGTTTCGGAAGAGGCGCGGTCAGCGATGTCGGGGTGATTTTCGTTCTCGGCTTGAAGCGCCAGGATGGTGTCCTTGGCTTCCTTCAGGATGTCGTCCTTCCAGCGCAACAGCTTTTGCCGGAAGTAAAGCTTCTGGCGCGCATTCATGAAAGCTTCATCGTCGGTCGGTTTGTAATCCGAACTTATCGCGAGTTCTTTCAACATGACATAACCCCTTGTATTAAAGGTCTTTTACGCCGGACTTAGCATTTTCGTCGGCGAGGGCCGCAGCAGTTGCACGACTCGGCACCGCACCGTTGAAATGTTGCGGTGCTATAGCTGCACTTGTGTCCCCTGACAACGACATCCGTCGTGACATACCGGCAAATTCACTCGAATTTGAAAACTTGAATTCGAGAAACAGCGCAGATTGATCGCTTTTCTCATCAATTGCCTGATGGCGTCACCTGTTCGGCACTTCCGCAAGGTTTTGCGCGGCTTGACGTTTCACTTGGGCTCTTTTCAGTTTGCTGTGTCCGGGATACGTTTCGGCCATGAATGACGTGGTCAAGATTGCATGTGTGACCGGCGGGACGCGCGGCATTGGTCGTGGTGCCGCAGTGGCGCTGGCGGATGCAGGCTATGAGGTGATTGCCACTGGCGTCAGCGCTGCCGAAGTGGCCGAGGCGGTGCCGCACGCGGGCATCACATTTCGCAAGCTTGACGTAACGGATGATGCGGGGGTCAAGGCCATATTCGAAGGCTTGCCGCGTCTTGATGCCTTGGTCAATGCGGCTGGCATCCTCCAGCGTGGCGGCAAGGAATTCGAGACCGAGGCCTTCCGCCTGACCATCGAGGTCAACCTCATCGGCACCATGCGCTGCTGCACGACCGCTCACCCCACGCTCGCGGCAAGCGGCGGTGCGATTGTCAACATCGCCTCGATGCTGTCCTTCTTCGGCGCGCCGCTCGCGCCTGGTTATGCGGCATCGAAAGGTGGCATCGCGCAGTTGACCAAATCGCTGGCTGGCGCCTGGGCCAAGGATGGCGTGCGCGTCAACGCGGTCGCGCCCGGCTGGATCGCCACGGACCTCACCCGCGCGCTGCAGGACGACGAGAGCCGCTCCGCCGGTATTCTGGCCCGCACACCCATGGGCCGCTGGGGCACGCCGGATGACATCGGCCCGGTTGTCCGCTTCCTGATGTCCGAGGAAGCACGCTTCATCACGGGCGCTGTGCTGCCGGTCGATGGCGGATATCTGACGGTCTAGTTGGGAAGGGCCTCGCGTTGGCTCGGGCGCAGGCAATTGCATGCAGCCTGCGAACACCTGGCTGCTTACGTGCTTGCCATCACCCCCGGCTTGCGCCGAAGATGACGTGAGATCCCTTGAAGGAGATGGTGATGAACAAGGTCAGCCCGGTTGCCGCAGACGTCACGCAAGCCGAGAAATGGCTGCCCTATCGCCATCCGCAACCGAAGGAATCGCCACCAGAGCTGGTGGTTCCAAACGCCGTCCCTCTGGACGAGCGCATCTGGGTGCCGGTGGATGACAATGTCTGGTTCCGCCCGCTGTGCATGTCGGCTTCCCGCGGCTACTGGGTCAACCTCTTGCGCGTGCGCCGCGCCGGGGTGCTCTCGCGCCATCGCCATCCCCAGCCCGTGCATGGCTATGTGCTCAAGGGCCAGTGGCGCTATCTCGAGCATGACTGGGTCGCCACCGAGGGCGCCTATGTCTACGAGGCACCCGGCGAGACCCACACGCTGGTGGTCGATCCGCATGTCGAAGAGATGATCACCATGTTCCAGGTCAACGGCGCGATGATCTATGTCGATCCGGACGGCAAGATGCTGGGCTACGACGACGTCTTCACCCGCATCGACAAATGCAGGAAGCACTACGCCGCGAACGGCCTGGGCGAGAAGTATATCGACCAGTTCATCAGGTGAGATTGGGGATTGCCCACTGGTGTCATCCTCGGAGCGCCACAGGCGCGGTAAGGCGATCCATCTTTGTCGTCAGCGCGCAGTTGGATCCCGCTCACCTGCGCTGCACTCCGGCTGGGGATGCCACTGGCGGGTGTTTTGCGACCCTCGCTTTGTGAACTCGCGCAGCGCAAGAGACTGCCGCTGGTGCCGCGGCCTTCACACAACTTCTTGCTTGGCGCGCTTTCGGCGTGCTGCCGCATAGGTCCCGGGACATCTTGATTGCGCTTCATCAGCCCGTCTCACGGTCGAACGATAGCCGTTCCAGTCCTCCGGCGTCATGCTGCCTCTGTCGCCGTCTCTCGCGGCGAGGCCGGCGAATTCCCGGTGCTGAAAGACGTGGTCGGCGTAACTTTGCCGCAGCAGTGGCCGTATCTGGAACAGTGGCTTATTCCTTGGAATAAAGATTTCATCGGCGGTGCACTGCAGCCGGATATTGATGAACAGCGGGCATGGCCGGAAAGCATCGGTTTCGATGATGCCCTCGAAACAGGAAAAGCTTCTGTTCTGGATCAGATTTGCCGGTGGTCCGACCAAAATGCTCCAATCCTTCGCCGTGCTGACCAGCAGGCCCGACCAGATCTGAACTATACCAGGCACAAAAGTCGCAGAGATAGAGGGAGGAGAACATCCTTTCAGGTCCTCGGGTGCGTGCTCGTCCCAGTAGTGTAAGAAATTGTCATCGAGCGCCGCACTGACGAGCCTTTCCCATTGCCCGCCAACTGCGTGGAAGACCTCTGCGCCATCCCATCGCAACTGAATGTCGTTGGCAGGAAAGATGTACCAGCCAAAGGCGGATGCCAGCCGGGATGGCTCGCAATACTGAAAGGCTGCCGTCGGCAATGTGCCGAGGGCAGCCTTGTCGGCCCGCAAGGGCGATAGCGCGGTTGGATAGACGCGGTGAAAAGTGACTGTGCTTTGCCCCGCGTCTTTCATGTCGAGCCCTCTTCCGTTGTTTGACGGTTAGCCGTGTTTCACGACGCGCGGAGGCTGGAGGCCGGCACCCATGACGACTTTTGTGTCATGCTTGATGACACGAGGTGGCTGGAGGCCGGCGCCCATGACCACCTTTGTGTCATGCTTGATGATGCGTGGTGGCTGGAGGCCGGCACCCATGGTTGTTTTTGCCCCGCCCGTAATAGCACGGGGCGCTGCGACATGTGGGCTGTCACTGCAGTTGTTAGGCACCGTAACATTGAGTTGACGCACGTTCTTCATGGTCTGTCTCCTTCGGTGAAGTAGTGAGGTTGCATACATCGAGTGTTTACACTCCTAAGTTGTATTCATCATAAAGCGAGAGATTTGAATGCGTCAAAATGTCACATAACGCGAGTGTTGCGACCAGTTGGGGACCGTCCGGCAAACGGTCTTGTCGGCCAGCACGGTTAGACCCCCAAAATCCCCCTTAACCCGCCGCTAACCTTGTTCGCGCACTGTCATCTTGCAGGGTTCCGTGAGGGTCCCTCAGGTGTTCCTTGTGGCGTGAGTTCAGGTTTTGGCGTTGCGGTCGTTTCGCAGTTTCCTGTTTGGTGCCGGCTTGTCCGCGCTGGTGGCGGTGTTGGCCGTGCAGCCAGCGTTCTCGCAAGGCGCGCCAGCGAGTCTTCGCGGGGCTGAAGACCGCAATTTCGGACGCTTGATCTTCACACTGCCGACTGCTCAGAAGGTCAGGGCGCGTGTCGCCAATGGCGTGCTGATCGTCAGTTTTGCCGAGCCCGTCACCATCTCCGCCGAGCGTATCGTGCGCGAAATGCCGACCTATGTGTCGGTGGCGCGGCTTGACCCCGACGCACGCGGCATGCGGCTGGCACTGACGCGCAACTACAAGGCCAATGTGCTTGATGCCGGCGAGAAGGTCTTCATCGACCTCATTCCCGACAATTGGCAGGGCATGTTGCCCAGCTTGCCGCAGGAGGTTGTCGATGAGATGACCGAGCGCCTGCGCAAGGCCGAGATGACCGCGCGCGATCTGGTGCGCACCCGCGAGACGACTGCGCCGCGCGAGATGGACGTGCGCGCCGCCAGCCTGCCGACGCTCCAAAGGCTGGTGTTCGAGGTGCCGCAAAACGTCAACGCCGATGCGTCGCTGGCGGACGGACGGCTCGACCTCACTTTCCGTGCGCCGCTGGCGCTGGTGCAGTCAAAGCTGCGCGCAATCTTGCCCGAAGGCGTGAAGCTGGTCGATGCCGAGACATCGGGCGGAGCCTTGCGCGTCGGGCTGACGATCTCCGACCAGTACGAGGTCAAGACCTTCCGCGAGGAAGACGGCTTCATCGTCGATCTGATCGACAAGAAGCGGATTGCGAAGCCCTCTGCAGAGATTGGGGCGGCCCCGTCTGCAACCAAGCCCGAGGTGGTTGCACGGCCCGCATCCGTGCCTGCGCCTGTTGCTCCTGCAGCGAAACCGACAGCCAATACGCTTGCTGCCTTGCCAGCTGTTGCGGCTGTGCCGCAGGCCGCAGCGGTGGTCGCGAATCTTCCGCCGCAAGCCGTCAAGTTCAGCGCCACGGCGCAGGATGATGGGGTCAGGTTCGACTTCCAGTTTCCGCGCAAGACGGCTGCTGCCGCATTCGATGATGGCGGCGAGACCGTGATCGTGTTTGACACGATCGATGCCATCGATGCCAACGATCTGCTGATCCGCACGCAACCGCATCTCAGCAATGCCACCGCAGTGAAGGAAGGCAGGGCGACTGTGCTGCGCCTTCAGTTGACCAAGCCTGGCCTTGTCAGACTGGCGCCAGACGGCATGCGCTGGTCGCTGACCACCGGCGAAAAGGGCGTGCAAGCCACCGAAGCGCTGCTGGCGCGCCGGGCCGTCGATGATCGTGGTCAGAGCATCGTCAGCCTGCCTCTGGCGCAGGTGTCAGGTGTGCACTGGATCGGCATGGCCACAGGGTCCGGAATCGCGGTTGCAACAGCCTATGGGCCGGGGGCCTCTACGCCGAAAATGCAGCGCTTCGTCGAATTCCAGATCGAGCAGAGCATGCAGGGCGTGGTGGTCCGGCCCTATGCCGACGATGTGCTGGTGCGTGCTGGCCTTGGCGAAGTGCAGATCGGCCGCGGCACGGGGCTCGTGGTTTCGGTCTCGAACGAAAAGGCGGCAGCTGCCGAGGGAGCGTTGCCCGCAGAACTGATCGCAGACCGCGCGGCGTGGGCCGAGATGCGCTTGGGCAATACGCTGCAACGCCTGCATGAACTGACACGTAAAGCTGCCGAGACACCGCGCTCCGAGCGCAGCGCCGCGCGTCTCAGGCTTGCTGCCTTCCAGCTCGCCAATGGCCTTGATGCAGAAGCGCTTGGCCCGATCGGCACTGTGCTGATCGATGACCCCAACATGCGCAACGACCGGCGCGCGCATCTGATGCGGGCCATCGCGCAGACCATGCTGCTGCGAAATCTTGATGCGGAGAAAACGCTTGCAGTGCCCTTCCTGAAGGAAGACGCGGAAGCCAGTCTCTGGCAGGCCGTCAATGACGCAAGGCTCGGGCGCTTTCCCAAGGCACTGATCGGTTTTCGGCGCGGGGCCGAGATGGTCAATGCCTATCCGGAGCAATTGCAGACACTGGTGCGCCGCGAAATCGTAAATGCATCGCTTGCCATGCGCGATCAGGCCCTCGCGGAACGGGAAATCACCATCCTCGCCAGCCTTGCACCAAGCTGGCTGCTGCGCGACGAGGTGGAGATGATGCGAGCCCAACTCGATGACATGAATGGTCGCCCTGAATCGGCGTTGGCGGCGTACAAATCGCTATTTGATTCGGAGCATCGCGGCATCGCGGCACGGGCGCAGTTGAAGGCCGTGCAGCTTGCCGACCGCGAAAATGACCGGTCAATCCCCGCGGAAGAAGCTCTGGCACGGCTTGAGACAGTGTCGTTCATCTGGCGCGGCGACGAGGTCGAGATCGAGGCCATCGGCGAACTCGGCGCGATCTACTCTGGCCAGAAGCGCTGGCGCGAGGCTTTCGCGCTTGCCCGCAAGGCCAATGGCTCATTCCCCGACCATCCTATCACGCGCAAGCTGCATGACGAGACCGCCCAGCAGTTCGAAGAACTGTTCACCAACGGCAAGGCGGACGAGTTGCCGCGTGTCGAGGCGCTGGCGCTGTTCTACGATTTCAAGGAATTTCTGCCGATCGGTCGGCGCGGCGACGAAATCGCCCGCAGGCTGGCTGATCGCCTCGTCGAGGTTGATCTTCTCGATCAGGCTGCCGAACTCCTGCAGCACCAGATCGACAACCGCATGACCGGCGCTGCACGGGCCACGGTGGCCACGCGGCTGGCAATGGTCAGGCTGCTCAACAACAAGCCAGCTGAAGCGCTAAGGGCGCTTGCGTCGACGCGGTTGCCCGAGCTTCCACGTGATGTGAAGCGGGCTCGGCAGCTGCTTGAGGCCAAGGCTCTGTCAGATTTGTCGCGCACCGATCTGGCCCTTGAGGTGCTTGGAGCCGAGAGTGGCCCGGAGGTTGATCGCCTGCGTTCCGACATTCTGTGGACGGCGCGGCGCTGGCGCGAAGCAGGCGAGGCGCATGAGCGTATCCTCGGTGAAGCCTGGCGTGGGCCGGAACCCCTCACCGACCGCCAGCGGGCCGACGCAATGCGCGCGGCTGTTGCCTATGTGATGGCGAATGAGGCGTTGTCGCTCGACAGGTTGCGGGCCAAGTACGCCAACCCGATGTCCCAGACACCGGATGCGCGCACCTTTGCCTTCATCACCGGTGCAGACCGCGCCCGCACGGGTGATTTGCGGGAACTCGCCCGGAACGTGGCCAATGCCGACACGCTGACGGAATTCATGACCGAGTATCGCAAGCGCTACCCGGACTACGCATCGAGCCTTCGCAAGCGTCAGGCCGACAGTGAGGCAAAGACTGAAGCTGCGCCACAAGCGCCGGTCACGCCGCCGAAACAAGCCGAAACTGCACCGGCTCCGACACCGGGCAAGCCGGGCTAGCTGCCATAGCCCTTGACCAGTGAGCCCGCGACCAGCCCCCAGCCGTCGACGAGCACGAAGAAGATCAGCTTGAATGGCAATGCGACGATGACTGGCGGAAGCATCATCATGCCGACTGACATGAGGATGGACGCCACCACCAGATCGATGATGAGGAACGGCACGAAGAGCAGGAAGCCGATCTCGAAGGCGCGGCGCAACTCCGAGATCATGAAGGCGGGAACAAGCACCTGAAGCGCGACCTGTTCCGGCCCGGCCGGGACAGGATCCTTTGACAACTCGATGAACAGAGCCAGATCCTTCTCGCGCACATGCTTCAGCATGAAGGTCCGGAACGGCAGTACGCCGCGCTCGAAGGCCTGCTGCGGCGTGATCTGGTTGGCCAGGAGCGGCGCGGCAGCAACCTCGTAGGCCTCGCGGAACGTCGGGGCCATGATGAAGGCCGTGAGAAACAGCGCCAGGCCGGTGATCACGGCATTGGGCGGTGCCGTCTGCGTGCCGAGTGCCGAACGCAGCAGCGACAGCACCACCACAATGCGCGTGAAAGAGGTGACCATGATCAGGATGGACGGAGCCAGCGACAGTACCGTCAG
>JBOFFB010000293.1:0-10727 GCA_051648385.1 Allobosea sp. | reverse complement strand
ATCGCTTTATGTCATTGTCATCAACCGCCTGGAAAAACGCCTTGCGCTCGGCGCGCAACCTGTCGCTTGGCGTCGTCGTCATTGGCGTGCTCGGTGCTTGCGGTGGCACTCCGCAGCGCACGACCTTCGATCTGACAGCACCGACCGATATTGGCCGGGTCGGCGGTTCGCGAGCCCAGCTTGTGGTCAACGAGCCAACCACCGTGCAGGCCATCGACTCCGACCGTATCCTCGTGCGTGACGCCGGTGCTTTATCCTATCTGCCAGACGCACAATGGGCTGACCGGCTACCGAAACTCTTCCAGGTCCGGCTGATCCAGACATTCGAAAACGCCTCACGCCTGGGGCGCGTCGGGCGACCAGGTGATCGCGTGGTCGCGGACCTGGCGTTGAATGTGGATATCCGCAGCTTCGGCATCGAGGTTGCCAGCTCGCAAGTGGTGGTCGAGGTCACCGTCCGCGTCGTCAGCGACCGCACCGGCCGTGTCAGCGCAGCGCGCGGCTTCGTCGCCCGTATTCCCGTCAGTAGCGTGACAGGGCCAGTCGCTGCGAAAGCGCTCGATGAAGCCATGTCGCAAGTCCTGCGCGATATTGTCCGGTGGGCCGGGCGGAGTTAACTGCCTAAGCCCCGAACAAAAAAGGCCACCTCACCGGCGGCCTTTTGCAAGTCACAAGCTCTTGAACACACTCACTCGAAGCGCCCGCTGGCATGGGCCAGCATGGTGTAGACCTTGCCGGTTTCCGATGTGAGGTAGCTGTTGGCAACTGCCTGATCACGACCGCCATCGCTGGCTTCCTCGAGCAGGCGCTCGAACTCCTCGATGTACCGATCCGTGGTTTCCTTGAACTCCTCGTCGCGGCGATACTTGCGGCGGATTTCATCAAAGGTCTGCTGGCCTTGAAGCGTGTAGAGGCGACGCGTGAAGACGTTGCGCTCGCCACGCTTGTAGCGCTCCCAAAGCTCGACAGCCGCGTCATGATCGATCATCCGGGCAATGTCGACGGACAGAGAGTCAAGCTTTTCAAGGGCCGGCACGGTGGGTTTCGCCACAGGCTTGTCGTCACGCCCGGCGCGGGTCAGCAGGTCTGACAGCCAGCCACCGCGTGGTGCGGGCGCTGGCTCGGCAGCCACGCGTAATGGCTCATCACGCAGGCTTGGCTGGGGCCTTGCTGGCTGGCGGGCTGCCGGGATCTCGCGCGGGATTTCTGCGACACGTTGCGCGACCACGGGCACGGATTGCGGTCCGGGTTCCGGAGCACGGGCAGCTACACGGGCCTTGACCGGTTCCGGCGTGCTGACGTCGAGGCTGCGACCTGAGCGCGTGACGATATCCGACAATTCGTTGAGTGCTTTGATCTGGTCACCCACAACCCGCCTCATTGCGGCAGTCGTTTCCTGGGTTTCACGTGGCATATCGAGCACGCCCCGGCGCAGTTCGGCGCGCGTGGCCTCCAGCTCGCGGTGGATGTCGGCATTCATGGCGCGCAGTTCCGCTGCAGTCTGCTGGAACTGCTCGGTTACCTTGGTGAGGCCGCCGCCAAGATCGCCGGCGACACTTTCATAGGATGCCCGAAGCGCCGCTGCCGTGCGCTCACGCTCCTTGCCGGTGTTGTTGCGCACCGTCTCGAAATGGTCGGTGATCGCTGCGGATGTTGCTTCCGCGCTGTCAGCCAGCACGCTGCCGATCTGGCGGGCACGCTGTTCGGCAGCCTTGAGTGAATCCTCGACCAGCGCCGTGAATGAGCGCGTGATGGATTCTACATCTTCCGTGCGATTGGAAATCGACGTGAGCAACTGCTCCAGCCCCTGCTTGCGGTCTTCGAGCGCAAGGCCCACGCGCGCTTCGACGTTTTCGAGCCGTTTTGCAGCCTCGTTGAGTGCCTGCACGTTGGTGGAGGTGGTCTCGACCAGCGAGCGGCCCTGCTCGTCGAGGCGCCCGACCAGCGTCGAGGCCTCCCGGATCGCACCGGTCGATACGCCCTTGAGCGCCTCGACCTGCTGCGACACCTGCATGCTGGCACGGCTTGTCTCATCAGACACTGCGCTCAGGATGCTCTCGAGCTCCTTGACGCGTTGGCCGAGGTTGGTCTCCACACCGGTGAGGTTGGTGTTGGCGGTTGCGACAATCTGCTGCATCAGGCGATTGGCATCGGCCAGCCGCTCGAGGGTGCCACCAAGCTCGCTGCGAATGCGCTCATTGGTGCTGACCAGTGACGCCACTGACGTGTTCGTGCCAGCTTCCAGCGTCTGCCTGAGCTCGTTCTGCGACCTGGCCAATGCTGCCGACATGATGCTGGTATGCTCGCCAAGTTCGCTGCTGAGAAAGCTGCTGGAGGCCTGCAGTGCAGCCGTTATCTCGCCGCCACGATCACGAAGACCGTCAACGATGGTTGCACCACGGCTCTCGATGGTTGTCACCACGGCCTGGCCGATCGCAGCGACATCTGCCGCGATCGCCTCGCCTCGCTTGCCGAGCGCAGTAACCACACCGTGTCCCTCGGTGTCGAACAGCTGGCGCAACTCCTCGGCACGTGCGCCGAGTGTGGCAGAAATGCCGTCAGACTTGGCCTGCAGCGTTTCCGCGATGAAGCGGCTACGCTCGTCGAGCGTTCCGGACACCGTATCGAGACGGTTGACCACGCGCTCCTCAAAGCGGGCAATTCGCTGGTCGAGCGTATCGGCGATTTCGAGCGCACGGCCACCGAGTGTCGAGTTGATCTCATCGGCCTTGGTCGACAGCGTCAGCGTCAATGCCTCGCTCTTGGAGGTCACAACGGCACCGATCTCGTCGGCCTTGGCGGCGAGCGCCTGCGTCACATCGCGGCCACCCTCTGCGAGGATACGGGCAATCTCGACGGTGCGCTCGACCAATGCCTCGTTGAGCACCTGCGCCCGATTGCCAAGATTGGTGTCGATGCGCGTGATCAGCCCATCGAGCGAGCTGGCAATCTCGGCGCTCTTGGCACCGGACCGGTCCTCGAACGACTTGATCTGGACTTCCATGGCGGCTGTTGCGGCATTGGTGCGCTCCACCAGTTTCTGGGCCGCACCGTCGGTGCTCTTGGCCAGTCGGTCGATGAGTTGCTCACCCTCGTTCGTGAGAAGGCTTTCCATCTGGCCGAGGCGGGTCGTCATTTCCTCGCCGAACCGCACGGCATCAGACGAGATTTTCTGGGCGAGCTTGCCGCCGTGATTGACAATCACGTCTTCGAGGGTTGCAAGCCGGCCCCCAATGGCGCTCTCAAGCTCCTTGCCCCGCGCATCGACCGTTTGCAGAAGCGACGCGCCATTGGCCGCCAATGCCTCGTTGACGCGCGCGCCCTGGCTGGCAAGTGCCAGCACGATATCCTTGCCGGTGCCCGCAATCAGCGCGCGCGAGTTCTCGCTCTCGGTCGCCAGCCTCTGCTGCATGTCGGCGGAAGCGGCCGCGAACAGGTTCTGCGCTTCGGCTGTCTTGTCAGTCAGTGTGGTGCCCAGCGCCACTGTGCGCGTCTCAAGGTCGTCCGAAAGCGCCTTGCCACCCACAGAAAGTGCCTCGTGAATGCGTGAGCTCTGGATGACCAGCGAGGCAACGATCTCCTTGCCCGTTGCACTGATCAATTGATGCGAGTTTTCGCCTTCTGCCGCGAGTTGCAGTTGCATCTGCTTGGTGGCGGAGGCGAACAGGCTTTCGGCCTGCGCTGTCTGGGTTATCAGGGTATCGCGAAGCGTATCCGTCCGGACCGCCAGTTCGGTCGCCAGAGTCTGGCCGTTGACGCTGAGGGTCTCGTGGATGCGAAGGCCGGTTTCGGCGAACTGCTGATTGAGCTGCCCCCCGCGTTCGGTTATCAGCGCCGCCATCTGCAATCCGCTTTCGTTGAAGCGCATGACGACGTCATTGCCGCGAGCGGAAATATCCGCGCTGAGCTTGTCACCTGTCGCTGCCAGCGTCTCGTTGACCTCGTTGGCACGCGTTGCAATCGTCTCGGCCACTGATCGTCCGGTTTCGGCAATCGTGCGCGTGACCTCGCGAGCTCCGCTGGTGAGGCCTTCGGTCAACACCGAGCCTGTGCGTTCGAGCGATGCCGTGATCTCGCCGGACTTGGCATCGAGCTGTGTCGTCACATCATAAGTGGTCTTTTCGAGGCGTTGGGCGACGTCGTTGGAACGCTCCTCCAATGCAGATGCAACGGTCAGGCTGGTTCTTTCCAGACGTTGGGCCACGTCGTTGGAACTGTCTTCCAGCGCAGATGCGACAGTCAGGCTGGTTCTCTCGAGGCGTTCTGCAATTTCGGACGAGCGGTCGCTGAGCGTCGCCGCCATTTTGTTGCTGGCTGATTCAAGCCGTTCGGAAATCTCGGCAGAGCGGCCATCGAGCGCCGTCGACACCGCCTCGGACGCTTTGGCAAGACGCTCGCTGACTTCGCCCGAAGTGATCTGAAGCCGCTCGACAAGATCCGAGCCGCGATGGCTGATCTCGTCGACCATGCGGTCGCCGGAGCGCCCGAGCGCACCGGTGATGTCATCAGCCTTTGCCCCCAATGCCGACGTCACACGATCACCGGCGGAGTTCACGGCATCGGCGATCGAACGGCTGGCCGTTTCGAGATCGCGGGCCAGATTTTCGTGAGCGCCGCTGATCGAAAGCTTCACGCGCTCGGAATTGGAGGCAATGGCCTCACGCTGCGTGACCAGTTCGTCGACAAGCGCGCGCAAACGCACCTCATTGTCGGAGTAGGCACGTTCGAGCGTCGAAATTTCGGAGCGCACGATGGTTTCAAGTTCGCCAGCACGCGCAACCGCGCGCTCGATGCCGTCACCCATCGCCGCCACTTCACGGCGAATGGCCTGCGACAGTGACACGACCGAGTCAGTTGCGACGGTTTCAGGCTGCGACAGGCGCAACGCCACATTCGTCATGGCACGCGACGCCAGACGCATCTCGCCGACACGCACATAGAGCCCGGCAATGCCGAACAGCAGGAACATCGGGATCAGAAGCACACCGGCCAGCACAGCCCATTGTCCACCATTGAAGCTCACCGCAGCAGTGGTCAGTGCCTCGATGCTGCCATGCTGGGACATGAGCATGAAGCCAATGCCGCCGACCCAGATCAACGTGCCAAGAAGCGCCCAGACATAAGGCCTGCGTGAAGGCTTCGTCGAGAAGGCCTGCACGAGATCGCTCATGTTGCGGCCATCATCGTTGGCCACCCGGCTCGCATCCGGCGCTACGACCGCGGGGGCTGCACGTGCCGGCTCGATCGGGGTGGCAGCGGGTGGTGCTGCCGGCGCAACGGGCCTGACTTCGGGCAAAGGTTGTGGCTCGAATCGGGTCACATCCGCGCCGTGGGCTGTCGGCAACTTCATCTCTATTGGCTGCGTGGCACGCATTACGGTGTCAGGGACTCCGATCGATTTGCCAGTATCTGAAGCGTTTGCCGCGAGATTATCGAGCTTGAGTGCTTCTTCGATAGCCGAAAGTGCAACCTCAGTCGGGTCGTTTGCTTTTTTGGACTTTGACATGAGAGCCGCCTTTTCACGCCACGCATTTGCTGACGAACACGCAAGTGCCCGCCGTTAACCTCTTTTAAAGGTAAATGACCCTGCCCGATATTGAAACCGTCAAACGACAATCTTTCCAAAACGTCGTTAACGGCTTGTTTACCCTGACCAGAGACCCTCAAATCCGGCACGATGCCGAATTACCTGCCCTGGCACTTGTCGCGCCCTGAGGGCCCAACCAAGGAAAGGTCGTCGATGCCCGGAATCACACCTATCGACCTGCCATATCTGTCCCGCCAGACTGGCGGCGATACCGCACTGGAACATGAGCTTCTCGCATTGTTTGCCGATCAGTGCATCAGACATCTGGACACGATCCGGCGGGCCAATGCCAAGGTCGGAAGCGACGCCGCACATACGCTCAAGGGCGCAGCCCGTGCCATCGGAGCATGGACGGTCGGTGATGCCGCCGAGCGGGTCGAGAAGGCGCTGACACGCCACTCAGTGGCCGAAGGGCTGGGTGAGCTCTCGGTGGCTGCAGACGAAGCCCGCGCCGCGATCGCCGCAATGGGCAAGGCTGCGTGAACTGCGACAAAAAGGACAGCTCCGTCGCTCCTCCCCGCTTCACAAGCGGCTTTGGAAGCCCTAGAGCATAGCGCACAAAAGCATGCCCTCGCGAAGGCGAGGGTGGGTACCGGTTTTGTGAGTACGCAATGCTCTATCTTATTATGATCGATCATCTTTCCGCATTGAGATGGACTCCATCTCAATGCGGGATGATCTAACTGACATGCGCGGGCGCGCTTCCAAAAAGGCAGCGCCCATTTTATTGTGACAGGCAGCCGGCTTGGCTGCTGACCGGGCAGGCTGGAACCATGGCGAAAATCACATTCATCGATGCCGCAGGCACTGCGCGTGCGGTCGAGGCCGAGAACGGCTCGACCGTGATGGAAGTCGCCATCAAGAACGCCATTCCCGGCATCGAGGCGGAATGCGGCGGGGCCTGCGCCTGCGCCACCTGTCATGTCTATGTCGCGCCCGAGTGGGCTGCCGCGACCGGCAAGGCTGAGCCAATGGAAGAGGACATGCTTGATTTTGCCTTCGACGTGAAGCCGACCTCGCGGCTGTCATGCCAGATCAAGGTCAAGGACAGCCTCGACGGGCTCGTCGTCAACACGCCTGCCAAACAGGGATGATAGCAGTCCCGCTGTCATGGCGACTTTGCAGACCTGACTTTGCGCGTTTGCAAGATCAACTTATTGTGTGATCCTTGTTGTGTCGCAAAGGTTTACATCAAGCATGTCAGACACGTAGCCTCGACATTGGGAATGCTCGCATGCGGTTTTGGGTTTCTGACCTTGCCTGTGATCGGTGTTGTGTTCTCGTGGTCGAAACTGTGTACGCGGCGTTTCTATGAACAAGGGGGAATCCTGATGATGCGACGACTGGTAATTCTTGTATCAATGGCGCTTGTCGCAGCTACTGCGAGCCACGCCCAGAATGCGGATGCGATAAAGCAGCGCCGCGAGGCGATGCGGGCGATAGCGCAAGCCGGCGGCGACCCGTTCAAGATGACGAAAGGCGAGTTGCCTTTCAACATGGCGCCGGTGCAGGCGGTGCTGAAATCGATCGAAGAGAATGCTCCGAAGTTCAAAGCGGCATTCCCTGACAATTCGAAAGTCGGCGCAACCGAAGCAACAGCGAAAGTCTGGGACTCGAGAACGGAGTTCAACGCGCTCATCGATAAATGGGTGGCAGATGCAAAAGCCGCCACCACATCGATCACCGACGAGGCATCCTTCAAGGTCGAGTACACGAAGCTCACAGCCAGTTGTGGTGGCTGCCATGGCACGCGAGGGGGGTATTCCCCAGGTCTTGGTGATTCATTCAAGCGCATGCAGACACCGTTGCAATGAGTCCAGCGCTACGAATTCCTGAACTGTTGGAGCGCGCGGTTTACACCGCGCGCTCTTTCATTTGGAGGCCTGTGACAACTGCCATCGGGGGCAGCCAATGAAGCTTGCCATGCTCGCAAAACTGGCGCTTGCAGGATTTGCGCTCGGCTTGACAGGATTTTACATCGTCACGACACCGAACGTGTTCCCGCCAAGCGTATTTTCTCCCCGAAGCGCCGATCTACGCAACGGACTGACCATGTTCAATGTCGGCGGCTGCGCGTCTTGTCATGCCACTGATTCAAAAACCAGTTCGCTGGAGCTTGGTGGCGGACACGAACTGAAGACAGCATTCGGCACGTTTGTGGTTCCCAACATCTCGTCAAGCGTGAAGGCCGGGATTGGCGCGTGGAGTGAGGCAGAATTCGCGACCGCCATGGTCAAGGGCGTCGGCCGCGATGGAGAGCATCTCTATCCATCCTTCCCCTATACCTCCTACCAGCGGATGCGCACCGAAGATGTCCGAGATCTCTTCGCATTCATGAAAACGCTTCCGGCGGTTGAAAGCGGAACTAAGCCGCATTCCATCGACTTCCCGTTCAACATCCGCCGCACACTGGGCATCTGGAAGCTGCTGCACCTTGATGGAAAGCCCTACGAGCCGGACCCTGCCAGATCTGCGTTGCTCAACAGGGGGGCCTATCTGGTGGAGGGCGCGGGACACTGTGCAGAGTGCCATTCAAGACGAAACATCCTCGGCGGAATTGCGACGGATGGCAGAATGGCCGGCGGTCCGAATGCTGAAGGCAAAGGTTTTGTGCCGAACATCAGCCAGCATCCAACCGACGGCCTGGCCGATTGGACAGTGCAGGATTTCGAGTACCTCCTTCTTAAGGGCGGAACCAAGGCCGGTGCATTCGTCGCCGACGAGATGGAAGAAGTGGTGGGGAACACCGCGAAATTGAGCAACGAAGATCGCCGGGCCATGGCAGAATACCTCAAGACGCTTCCTCCGATGGCGGGGCGTCGTTCAACACCTGGCCGCTGACGGACCAGTCGCGCGAGGCGACGGTCCGATCAGGCCAGCCAATTCCCCCTCACGCCTTCGTGGAGCCCGAAATCAGCCTGTGCAGCTTGGCAGGGGTCGCGGGCATATCGATATCCGTCGATTTGCCGGCGCGTTTCAGGGCGTCGACCACCGCGTTCATGACGGCAGGACACGCGCCGATGGCACCAGCCTCACCAGCGCCCTTGACACCCAGCGCATTGGTCACGCAACGCACGTTGCGCGTCTCGAAGTGGAAGTACGGAGCATCCGCAGCGCGCGGCATGGCATAGTCCATGTAGCTCGCTGTCAGCATCTGCCCGCTCGAATCGAACTTCACCTCTTCCATCAGCGCCTGCCCGATGCCCTGCACCGAACCGCCGTGGACCTGGCCGGCCAGCATCTCGGGGTTGAGGGTGTCGCCGAAGTCGTCGACCACGCAATACTTGATGATGCTGGTAGCGCCCGTATCGGGGTCAATCTCGATTTCCGCCACGTGCGTGCCGTTCGGATAGGTCGCCTCAGGCGGTTTCCAGGTGTCCTTCACATGCAGCATCTCGGGCGTCGCGCCCTTCAAAGCGGCGATTTCGGCGAATGTCATCGCCTTGTCGGTGCCCGCGATGCGCACGGCTCCGCCGCTGATCTCGAGGTCGGCCACTGCCGTTTCAAGCTTGTCTGCCGCGAGCGTCTTGAGGTTGCCCGCGAGCGTGCGCGACGCATGTGCCAGCGCCGAACCACCTACGGGAATGGAGCGCGATCCGCCGGTGCCGGAGCCATGTTCGATCTGGTCCGTGTCACCCTGCAGCACGCGGATTTTCTCGAATGGCAGATCAAGCTCCTGCGATACGAGTTGGGCGTACGCGGTCTCGTGCCCCTGCCCGTTCGATTGCGTGCCGATCTTCACGGTGGCCGAGCCATCAGCCTCGATCGTCACCCACGCACTCTCCGGCCCGCCGCCGCCGCAGGCCTCGATATAGCTTGCCATGCCGATGCCGCGCAGCTTGCCCGCTTTCGCGGCCTTCTTGGCGCGGGCGTTGAAGCCGGCCCAGTCGGCCCGCTCCATGGCCTGGCGCATGTGGCCGTCGAACTCGCCGGAATCATAGGTCGGCCCGGTCTGTGTCTTGTAGGGCATCTGCTTTGGCTTGACGAAATTCTGGGTGCGGACCGCATCAGGCTTGCGCCCGGTCTTCAGCGCGATCTCGTCGACAAGGCGCTCGATCAGGTAGGCCGCTTCAGGGCGCCCTGCCCCGCGATACGCATCGACCGGCGTGGTGTTTGTCAGCACCCCTCGGAACTGCACATGAACGGCCGGGATGTCATAGCAGCCAGACGTCATGGTGGTGCCGACCCATGGAATGAATGGCGCGTATTGCGACAGCATCGCGCCCATGTCGGCATCCATCTCGACCTTGAGGCCGAGAAACTTGCCCTTGGCATCAAGCGCCATGGTTGCGGTTGCAAGGTTGCTGCGGCCATGGGTATCGGCAAGGAAATGCTCAGTGCGGTCAGATACCCATTTGACAGTGCGCTTGAGGCGCTGGGCTGCTTCCAGCACCAGCGGATATTCGCTGAACAGGAATATCTTGGTGCCGAAGCCCCCGCCGACATCGGGCGTGATGACGCGCATGCGGGCAGGCTCGATCTTGAACACATTGTTGCACAGCAGATCACGCACGCCGTGGCTACCCTGGCTGCCGAGCGTCAATGTGAAGCGCTTCGTCTTTGCGTCATATTCGCCGATGGCCGCGCGAGTTTCCATGTAACTGGAGACCAGACGGTTGTTGACGATGGTCATCGACACCGTGCTGGCGGCCTTGGCAAACACAGCTTCCGTCCGCTCCTTGTTGCCTTGCTGCGCCACGAAAGCGATGTTTCCCGCGCGATCAGGCCAAACCTGCGGCGCGCCCGGAAGTGTCGCTTCACGGAGGCCAGTAACAGACGGCAGTGGCGCATAGTCGATGCCAATCGCTTCCATGGCATCGCGCGCAATTTCCACCGTATCGGCAACGATGAAAGCGACGGCCTCGCCGACATGGCGCACAGTGCCCGTGGCCAGAATCGGATGCGGCGTCGGCTTGACCGGTGTCCCATCCAGCGTCTGGATCAGCCCCTTGCAGGGCAGATCGCCCAGATGCGTGATGTCCTCATGCGTGAGGATGAGCTTCACGCCCTTGAGCGCGCGGGCGCTGGCCACATCGCTGAACGTGAATGTCGCGTGCGCATGCGGGCTGCGCAAAACCATTGCATGCAGTGCCTTGTCGGGGTGGATGTCGGAGGTGTAGCGCCCGGTTCCGGTGATGAA
>JBOFFB010000292.1:0-4496 GCA_051648385.1 Allobosea sp. | reverse complement strand
GTCGTTCCAGCCGTTTTCAGGCTGGTTCGTTTGATCGCTTTGTCTTTGCTGATGCGTGCGCGGGGCAACATCGGGAACTCTCGATCAGAACGGCGTCAGTCAACCACACTCAGCAGCGGGCAGCGCGTGTGGTTTGGTGCCGCACACCCGATATTAAGACAGCAATACTGTCCTAATATGCTCGGAAGATGCCAGAAGTGAAAAGCAAGCGCAAGTGCCTCTTTCGACCTGTTCCGTATTTTTTGAACCCGCCAGACCTGATTGAAGGTTATTTTATATCCTGGCAAGGCGATTGGAGGCTGCCTTGATGTCCGGCTCACCTCCGGGTGGCAAACACCATGCAGACCTTGGCACAGTGGTCATGCCGACACTTGTGGTCAAAGCAGCAGCCGGGCTATCCAGATGTAACAAGCCAATCTGGATAGTGTGCCCGCCATGAACTTTGCAAGCGACAACGCCGTCGGTGCCAGCCCGAAGGTGATGGCGGCCCTCCACGCTGCCAACAGCGGCGCAGCGCTCGCCTATGGCAACGATCCGTGGACCCAGCGGGTCGAGCAGCAGATGCGGGAGTTGTTCGAGCGCGACGTCGCGGTCTGGCTCCTCACCACTGGGACGGCTGCGAACGCGCTGGCAATCGCCTCGGTCACCAATCCATGGGGCGCGGTTCTCACGCATGAGGAGAGCCACATCTCGGATGACGAGTGCGGTGCGCCTGAATTCTTCAGCGATGGCGCCAAGATCGTCGGCCTGGGCGGCCATGGCAGCAAGCTACTGCCCGAAATCGTCACCGAGCGGCTGGGCCGGATGCCGCATGGCAATGTCAAGCAGGTCCAGCCGCAGTGTCTTTCCATTTCGCAGGCGACAGAGAGTGGGCTGGTCTATACGCCGAGCGAGGTAGCCGCCCTGGCCGAAGCCATCCGCCCGCGCGGCCTCAGTCTGCATATGGATGGCGCACGCTTCGCCAACGCCGTGGCGGCGCTCGGCTGCTCTCCCGCCGACATCACCTGGAGGGCTGGCGTCGACGTGCTGAGCTTTGGTGGCACGAAGAACGGAGCCTGGGCGGCGGAAGCTGTGGTGTTCTTCACTCCAGAACATGGCACAGACATGCCCTGGCGGCGCAAGCGGGCCGGACATACCGTCTCGAAGGGCCGCTTCGTCGCAGCGCAGTTCGAAGCCTTGCTCACCGGCGATCACTGGCTTGATCTTGCCCGCACAGCCAATGCCTTTGCCAGCCGCCTCGCAACCGGACTTGCCACCATTCCCGGCATCCGACTTGGCTGGGCCTGCGAGGCGAATGAAGTTTTCGCCGTCATGCCGAAGACGCTGGCAGCGGGTCTGAGGGCATCAGGCGCGGTCTTCTACGACTGGACAACAGGGGCGCTCGCACCAGACAACCACCCTGGTCCCGAGGAAAGCATCCACCGGTTTGTCTGCTCATTCGCCACGGACGCTTCCGATATCGACAGGCTGATCGCCACGGCCAAGGCGACCCAGCGCGAGCAAGTTTGACAAGAAGCTCGCCCAACACCCGCCGCAATGATGGTTAATCAAGCGTTCAGCGACGCTTGGTCAGATTGATCAGGCCGTATCCGGGCCGCACGGGTCGCGTTGACGGCGGGAGGAGAGCCTAATGCGCGTGTTCCGCTGGACCTTGTGTGCAGTTGCCTTGCCAGCCATTTTGCTGGCGGCAGAACCTGCAACTGCTCAGGTCATTTACCGGCAATGGTCTTATTTTGGCGACCCCTACGCCCGGCCCCCTGCATATGTTCGCCCAGCGCCGCTGCCGCCCGGCGACATCATCGACATCATGGCTGATGATCATCGCTATCGGCGCATCGGCCAGCCGCAGTTTGCAGGACATATGTATGTGGTTGAAGGCATTGACCGGCACGGACGGGCCGTGCGCTCTTTTGTTGACGCTTACAATGGCCGCCTGATCGATGTCGACGTGCTTGCGCCCGGCACCCGGCAGATCGGCCCCGGACCACGGATCGCCCGACTGCCCGAGACCGACGGCAATCCGCGCGTATCGCCAAAACCGCCGCGGCGGCCCTCAGATGCGCAGCCTTCGGCTCGCGGCACGCAACCAGAGGCGCGCCCGCCACGTCAGGCTGCGAGGCCGCCTGCCGCAACCCCGGCAGCTCCAGACGCCGCGTTGCCGACCACGACGACACGGCCCTCCGCGACACCGGTCGTTCCACTTGCCCGTGAACCGCGCGTCGTCAATCCCGCCGAGGTCAGGCTGCCTGATGAGCCCGACAGGGTTCCACCGATGGCGCGGCCCGGACCACCAGCGCTTGTCGCGCCCATACCGCAATCAGCAGTCCCGGCACCCGCCGTGCCGCGCGCAGCAGCACCGCAGCCGGTGCCATCTCAGCCCGCGCCTGGCACATCGCAGGTGGCACCCGCACCGCTTGATGACGCTGTGCGCCGCCCAAGCGTACCCGCCGCTCCAGATGTGCCGGTCGCCCCTTTGTTCTGACGCCAATGAAAAAGGCGCAGCCATCGCTGGCCGCGCCCCGCTTTTCAAACAGGACCCTTCTTGGTCAGGCAGCCTTGCGAGCCTGTTTTGGTTCCACTGCAGCCTGAGGCTTGCCCTCGATCAGCCGGGCTGAGGGGCCAGCCGCGTTGATCGGGATAACGCGGGGCTTTTTCGCTTCCGGCACTTCGCGCACCAGATCGACATGCAGCAGCCCATGTTCCAGAACGGCACCCGTGACCTGGACATGGTCGGCAAGCTGGAACCGGCGTTCGAAGGCGCGCGACGCAATGCCCTGATGCAGGATTTGCTGAACGGTCTGGTTTTCGGCGGTCTGGTTATCGGCAGTCTGCTTCTCGCCACGCACGGTGAGAAGGTTCTCGCGCACCTCAAGCGCAAGTTCCGCCTCGGCAAAGCCGGCTACAGCAATCGAGATGCGGTAAGCATTTTCACCGCTGCGTTCGATGTTGTAGGGCGGATAGGTTGGTGCATTGTCGGCACCGGCTGCCTGGTCAAGCAGCGAGAACAACCGGTCGAAGCCAATGGTGGACCGGTAAAGTGGCGAAAGATCATAGTGACGCATGATGCACTCCTTTGAAGCTGCATGATTTGGCCCGCCCCGAATGGGCACGGATCGTCTGGACGGTTGTGCGCCCAACATTGGCCCGCACGAACTAGAATTGGGAACGCGATTTTGCCTTTTCAAGGGGTCTGGTGCACAGCATAACCAGCACTCTGAATCGCGCGCATCAACAAAGCCGAGCCTTCATCCATGGCCATCTCCGAGCTACTTGGCATCGAGGCCTTTCCGGTTCCGTCCCAGGCGCAGGTCACAGTTGTGGTCGCCAGTGACGGCATCGGCATTCGCACGGCACGCTGGCGCCCGACAGCCCGCAAGGGCCCAAAAGGCACCGTCGTGGTGATGGGCGGCCGCGCAGAGTTCATCGAGCGCTACAGCGAGGTGATCATGGAGCTGCGCCGACGCGGCTTCCACGTTGTGGCCTTCGACTGGCGCGGCCAGGGCGGGTCTGATCGCAGCACCGGCAATGGCCGCAAGGGCCATGTCCGCCGCTTTGGCGACTACCTGCACGACATCGACATCGTGATGACCGACATCATGCCGAAGATGCCGAAGCCCTGGTTCGGCCTCGCCCATTCGATGGGGGCCGCGCTCTGCCTCGAGGCCGCGCGCCAGAACCGGCTGCCGCTGAACCGGCTGGTGGCGCTCGCACCGATGATCGGGCTGTCCATGGTCGAGCAGCCAAGACTTGCCAAGGTCGCGGCGTTTCTTCTCGATAGCCTGTTCCTTGGCAAATCGTTTGTTCCCGGAGGCGGAGAGACATCGATCGCGACGAAGCCGTTTCAGGGCAACCGCTTGACCAACGACCCGGAGCGCTATGCCCGCAATGCAGCCTTGTCAGCCGCACGGCCCGAACTGGCCGTGGGCGACCCGACCATCCGGTGGGTTCAGGAGGCGTTTGCCTTCATGAACCACATTAGCGACCCGGCAACTCCACTCGACATCCGCCTGCCCACCTTGGTGATTGCAGCCGGTGCAGATCCGGTCGTCTCGACCCCTGCCGTCGAGCGCTTCGCCGCGCGGCTCAAGACCGGTCTGGCGCTGGTCCTGCCCGGCTCGAAGCACGAGATCGTGCACGAGACTGACAACATCCGCGACAAGTTCTGGGCAGCTTTCGATGCCTTCATTCCTGGCGAGATAACGCTGCGAACCGAACCAAGGCCCCTGACGGTGCCTGATAACAGCAGCAACTCACCGCTTGAGAAGCGCGAGGGCAGCCTCATGGATGCGCCTGTCACCAGCAGCGATGATGCGCCCGCCACCCGCAGCTGAGCCGCCATCCCAGTTGGTGATGACCCCACCCGCGCCTTCGATGATCGGGATCAGTGCCACGATGTCGTAAGGCTGCAGGCCGGCCTCTATGACAAGATCGACATGGCCCGCAGCCAACATGCAATACGCGTAGCAATCGCAACCATAGCGCGCCAGACGGCAGGC
>JBOFFB010000291.1:0-2900 GCA_051648385.1 Allobosea sp. | reverse complement strand
CGAGGATGGCATCGACCATCATCGCGCCGAACACCGAGATACCATAGGCGTTGGCGAGGCCTGACGAAGACCGGAACGACCAGACCAGGGCGAGCACGACGACCAGAAGGATCCAGTTGACGCGCGGCATGTAGATTTGGCCGTGCGTATGCTCGGAGGTGTGGCGAACCTCCATGCGTGGCAGGATGCCAAGCTGGATCGCCTGCCGCGTCAGCGAAAACGCACCAGTAATCACGGCCTGACTGGCAACGATCGTCGCGATGGTGGCGAGGATCACCAGCGGCAGGATCAGGAAATCAGGAGCCAGCTTGTAGAACGGATTGTCGATCGTTGTGGGGTCATGCAGGATCAGCGCGCCCTGCCCGAGATAGTTCAGCCATAGCGCCGGAAACACCATGAAGAACCATGCGCTCTGGATCGGACCGCGCCCGAAATGGCCCATATCGGCGTAAAGCGCCTCCGCCCCGGTGACGGCGAGGCAGACCGTACCCAGCACCACCAGCGACACGCCCGGATGATTGACGAAGAACATCACGCCATAAAGCGGATTGATCGAGGCAAACACGCCAAAATCATCCTGGATATGGTAGATGCCGAGGCCAGCGAGCGTCAGAAACCAGATACCCATGATCGGGCCGAACCACTTGGCCACCCTTTCAGTGCCGCCGCTCTGCACCGCGAACAGGCCGATCAGGATCGCCGACGCGATGTAGACGACATATGGCTCGAATGCCGGGGTCACGAGCTTGAGGCCTTCAACAGCCGACAGCACCGAGATCGCCGGTGTGATCACCGCGTCGCCATAGAACAGCGCAGCACCGACCATGCCGAGCCCCAGCACCCAGCCGGTGCCCTTGGCCTTGCCCACAGCGCGCTGTGCCAGTGCCACAAGTGTCAGCGTGCCGCCCTCGCCATTGTTGTCGGCGCGCAGCAGGATGATGACATACTTGATGGTGACCACGAAAACCAGCGACCACAGGATCAGCGACAGCACACCGATGACGATGTCCCGAGGCACCTCGCGCACGATAGCCGCGCCATGGCCGCCATGGCTGCCGATATTGCCGCTGACGGCGGCGTGGATGGTCTCGCGAAGTGCATAGAGCGGGCTGGTGCCGATGTCGCCATAGACCACGCCGAGCGCGCCAAGCGCCAGCGCGGCAAAGCTGGACTTGCCATGCCCGTTGTCCTGATGACCGTCCGCAGGGGCGGGATCAGCCAGTCCGAAGCGTTGATCATCCTTCGACGAGGATGTCTTGTCGGAAGCCATCTAGATCTCTCCGCTCATGCGGCGCTGCAACAAAAGGTGCGCGGCTCTAACATATCCCGGCATCCGTTCAAGTGTGGCATCATCACAAGACACTGCGATTTCTGCCTCACGCCAACAGGACCGTCTTGCCAGAACAGCGTCACTCGGCTGCCCGATTGGCCACACCATAGCGGTTCTCGACGTATGTGTTCACCATCGTCTTGAATTCGTTGGCGATACCAGCGCCGCGCAAGGTCGCAACTTTCTTGCCGTCGACAAACACAGGCGCGGTGGGCGCTTCGCCTGTACCCGGCAGGGAAATGCCGATGTCGGCGTGCTTGCTCTCGCCCGGGCCATTGACGATGCAGCCCATGACCGCGACGTTGAGCATTTCAACGCCCGGATAGCGGGTTTTCCACTCGGGCATCGAGGTGCTGATCCAGCTCTGGATATCGCGCGCCAGTTCCTGGAACACAGTCGATGTGGTGCGCCCGCAGCCGGGGCAGGCCGCCACCAATGGCACGAAGGCGCGAAAACCCATCGTCTGCAGCAACTCTTGTGCAGCCTTGACCTCGATGGTGCGGTCCCCGCCCGGCTCCGGTGTCAGCGAAAACCGGATCGTGTCGCCGATGCCCTCCTGCAGCAGTACCCCTAGCGCAGCCGACGACGAGACGATGCCCTTGGAGCCCATGCCAGCTTCGGTCAGGCCAAGATGGATGGCGTAGTCCGAGCGATGCGCCAGCTCGCGGTAGACCGAGATCAGATCTTGCACGCCCGACACCTTGGCCGAGAGCACGATCCGGTTCTTCCCCAGCCCGATCTCCTCGGCCCGCGCGGCGGACAAGAGCGCCGACTGGATCATCGCTTCACGCAGCACGGCCCGTGCCTCCAGCGGGGTGGGCGAGACGGCATTGAGGTCCATCAGATGCGTCAGCAACTCCTGGTCGAGTGAGCCCCAGTTGGCACCGATGCGCACTGTCTTGCCATGCCTGATCGCCATCTCGACGATCTGGCTGAACTGCCGGTCCTTCTTGTCCTTGAAGCCGACATTACCCGGGTTGATGCGGTATTTCGCCAGCGCTTCGGCACAAGCCGGATGATCAGCCAGCAACTTGTGCCCAATATAGTGGAAATCCCCCACCAGCGGCACATCGACGCCGATCCGGTCGAGCCGTTCGCGCACATGCGGCACCGCAGCGGCGGCCTCGTCCCGGTCAACGGTGATGCGCACCAGTTCCGACCCGGCCCGCGCCAGTGCCGCCACCTGAGCCACCGTGGCAGCAATATCTGCGGTGTCGGTGTTGGTCATCGACTGAACGACGATGGGCGCGCCGCCCCCGACCATGACGCCGCCGATATCGACGCCGACGCTTCTGTGCCGGGCGCGCGGCCCGGCGGTTGCAACGGAGGCGGCAAGTGAAAGATCGGTCATCGGCAAGGCGGCCCGTGTGGCATCAAGCCATGACCTTGCCCGTTCAGGCGCTGGCGTCAAGCCGGATGGACACGGATGCCGCTTAACCTTTGCCGCTTCGCGCCGTACTTGTCAGTTGGTGGCAACTTGTTACATGTTCACATCCAAGACCGACAGGAGCAGACCCATGCAGCGCGCCACCGCAATCGTCCGCAAAGCCGCCGTCAAGACCGACAAGGT
>JBOFFB010000290.1:0-5601 GCA_051648385.1 Allobosea sp. | reverse complement strand
AAACACCAGCTCGCCGGTTTCCGAGCCGCGCATGCCGAGCTTGTCGAGCTTTTGGGCAATCGAGAAGCCCTTGAAGCCCTTTTCGACGAGGAAGGCGGTGATGCCACGCGAACCAGCCTCCATGTCGGTCTTGGCGTAGATGATCAGCGTTTCGGCGCTTGGGCCGTTGGTGATCCACATCTTGGAACCATTGAGGATGTAGTGATCACCCTTCTTGTCGGCGCGCAGGCGCATCGACACGACATCCGAGCCCGCGCCCGGTTCGCTCATGGCGAGTGCGCCGAGGTGCTCGCCGCTGACAAGCTTACCGAGATAGCGCCTCTTCTGATCGTCCGAGCCCCAGCGGCGCAGCTGATTCACACACAGGTTGGAGTGAGCACCATATGACAGGCCGACCGATGCCGAAGCGCGGGAGACTTCCTCCATGGCAATGGCGTGTTCGAGATAGCCAAGCCCCGCACCGCCCCATTCCTCCTCGACCGTGATGCCATGCAGGCCAAGCGCGCCCATCTCAGGCCACAGATGGCGTGGGAACCAGTCCTCCTTGTCAATTTTGGCGGCAAGTGGCGCGATCTTTTCCTGTGAGAAATCGCGCACGGTTTCGCGGATCGCGTCCGCGGTTTCGCCAAGATCGAAGTTGAAGGGGCGGGGGGCGTTTGCGAGCATGTGTGTGGCCTTGGGTGCAGTGCTTGTCGCCATGTCTAGCAGTTTGGCGACATTTGTCAGCTACGCGGGTGTCGCGCGTGCACTGTGCGCCGATAGGTCGGTGAAAGCGCCGGGATCCGTGGCCGTTCACCACGCCTGTTCACCACGCCTCTTCTTGGCACCTAACAGGGCTGATTAAGCGGTAAGGTTTACAAACGATGAAGGCGCTGAAACCAGCGGTTTGCGTTGCGCCGGGGCCAGGATTGCACTTAGGGTTTTTCCAACGGCGGCGCTGACAAGGCGTCGCCGGGCTGCCCACGGATGCTCAGGTCCGCCGCATCTCCTGGGAATTCGAGGGCTCGGTCGGTTGGTTGCGGGAGTTTCTGGCCTCCTCAGATCCGCGATCAACCGGCCACTTCATTTCGTGGCAGCACGAAATCCAGTCATCGCGGGCGTGATGACACTGTCCAGACCGCCGCACGGAATTGGACTGCGTTGCCACGCCTGCCATGACACGGAGAAAGAGGCAAAGCCGGCAACAAAAAAGGCGCTCCTGAGAGCGCCTTTTGTCGTTCCAGATGAGTCTCTTGGCCCGGTCTGTTCAACCTTGACCTGAAAACCTCACTTGATTTTGGATTCCTTGAACTCCACGTGCTTGCGCGCAACCGGGTCGTACTTCTTTTTCGTCATTTTCTCGGTCATCGTGCGTGAATTCTTCTTCGTCACGTAGAAATAACCGGTGTCGGCAGTCGACACGAGCCTGATCTTGATGGTTACGGCCTTTGCCATGGTGCACCTGTTCGTCTGGTCTGGCGGGCCGAGCTGGCCGCACAACAAAAAACGCCGGGCAACCCCCGGCAGAAATCTCGGGTGTGTTTGACGTCAGGAGCCGGCGAAGTCAAGTGGATTTGGGTGCACATCATGGCAATCGCTTGAAGTCGACGTTTTGTGAGATGCCGGACGTGATGCCCTTCTCCCCTTGCAGGAGAAGGTGCCCGAAGGGTGGAAGAGGGGTCGCAGGGCCTTGCCGGATAGCCATACCGACCCCTCTTCCGGGCGTCGCCCACCTTCTCCCGCAAGGGGAGAAGGATCAAACGCCACCCATTGTGGAACATAGTGGCGTCAAGCGATTGCCCTGGGGTGCACATGCGCGAGCGCTGCGATGAATTGGCTGAGGGGCGTAGCAAATCCGGTCGCTCGCGCCAATATCTCGAGTATGGGCCGTTTGCCTGATTCTGAGGTTGCCATGGCGGATATGCCGAAAACTCCCAATACGACGAAAGCTGGTGCCAGCCTGAGCAAAGCGTCGCCCAAAGCCGAGATCGAGAGTTTCCTCGATGCGGCGAAAGCGGTGGCGGCGACCGCTCCGCAGCCGGGTGCCGGGCGGCTGGTCTTTGCCATGGACGCGACCATGAGCCGCCAGCCGACATGGGACATGGCCTGCACGCTGCAGGGCCAGATGTTCGAGGCTTGCGCCGCGCTGGGCGGGCTTGGTGTCCAGCTTGTCTATTTCCGTGGCTTCAACGAATGCCGTGCCTCAGGCTGGGTCGGTGATCCGCGCCGCCTGACCGAGCTGATGTCGAAAATCGATTGCCGTGGTGGCCATACGCAGATTGGCCGCGTGTTGGCCCATGTGCGGGACGAGGCAGCGCGTCAGCCGGTGCGGGCTTTCGTGCTGGTTGGCGACGCGATGGAGGAGCATGCCGATGACCTTTGCGCACTCGCGGGTCAGCTCAGCCTTGTCGGCGTCAAGGGCTTCATGTTCCAGGAAGGGCATGATGTTGCTGCGACCAGCGTCTTCCGCGAGATTGCGCGGCTGACCGGCGGGGCCTATGCACGCTTTGATACTGGCTCTGCGGCGCAGTTGCTGGATTTGCTCAAAGCGGCGGCATCCTATGCGGCTGGCGGGCGAGGCGCACTCGCAAGGCTGGCGGAGCGCGAGAACGGTGCACGTGGCTTGCTGACTCAGATGGGGAATGGCCGCTGATGGGGCTGCTTTATGGATTGGCTGCGCTGGTTGGCATCTGGTGGGTCGCGAAGTTCTTTGCCGGCTCCAACCCGGCGCTTCTGGCGGCATGGCTGAAAAAGCTTGGCGGCGGGGCGGCAATGGCTCTGGCTGCCTTCATGTTCATGCGTGGGCGCATCGACATGGCAATGTTGATCGGTGGTTTTGGTGCATGGCTGCTGGGATGGGCCTACAGCCACCCATTCGCGCAGTGGACAAAAAGCTGGAAGACGTCGGAGGGCAAGACGTCAAAGGTAGCATCACGCTCGCTGGCGATGGAGCTCGACCACGACAGCGGCACCATGCGCGGACAGATTCTCGAAGGTGCGTTCAAGGGCCGCGAACTCGACAGCCTTGGTGCGCCCGAGTTGCAGGTGTTGATGGCAGAGCTGCATTCGGGCGATGCCGACGCGGCGCGGCTGCTAGAGGCTTATCTGGACCGCCGGTTTCCCGGAGGGAGTGAGCACGCTCAGGCGAATGGTGACGCGGGGTTGAACCGCGCGGGCCAACCGGGCGCGATGACCAAACAGGAGGCTTACGACATCCTTGGGCTTGAGAAGGGGGCGGGCGAGGAGGCGATCCGCCAGGCTCACCGAGCGCTCATGAAGCGCATCCATCCCGATGCTGGCGGCACCAGCGCTCTTGCTGCGCGCGTCAACGAGGCCAAAGACGTTCTCTTGAAGTGACATCGTCGAGCCCTCAGATCCGGGTTGCGAAGCAGGAAAAACCGCTGCGTTTGAGATCGCGGCAGGCATTGTTGGCTTCGGACTGATCGTCGAAGCCGGCGAAACGGGCACGAAACAGAGTGGCACCACCGCGCTCGACGCTTTGGGTAAAGCCCTTTGCTTCGGCCAGTGTGCGGGACTTGGCGCGTGCGTTGCTCAGGATGCCTTTCGCCTTGCCTTCGTCATCGGTCGCGCCAAGCTGGATCATCCAGCCACTGGCAAGCGTCGGTTCAGGCTTCTCGGCGGATTTCGCCACCGATGACGTGAACTGAACGTTTGCTGGCGGGCGTGGCGCGTCCGAGCGGACCTGTGCAGGTTGCATTGCCGCCGGTGGTGTGCGGATGGCTGCCGGCGCAGTGGCGACAGAGGCTGCGGGTGGGCGGAGAGCTTGCGGCTGCACGGAAACCGGTGCTGCTGCCGACGTCGCCGCTGCTTTCGGTATATCAGTGCGTGCAGGCATGGCTTGCGCGACAGTTGCCGGTGGACGGATTTCGCGTGCACCCACCGATGGTGCGCCGGTAGCCCATCGCATCGCCGGCGCAGAGGTTGATGTTGGAGTTGGTGCTGCGAAGGCCGCTGCGCTCACAGGGCGCGCTGCGGCAAGTTCAATCGGGCGAGCCACGGGGCGTGCCGCTGTTTCAACAACGGGTGCTTCGGCAACCAGTTGACGCTGCACTGGCTGCGGACGGGCCGGTGCTGCTGCGGCCTCTGGAGCAGCAGCGACGCGGGTGCGTTCGGCACGGGCAGGTTGGCGGGCCTCGGTCGTTGTCGCTTCTTCATCATCGTTGTCAGGCAACTGCGCGACCAGCGTCGAGCGCGGACCGGTCGTGGCCCGCGGCAGGTGTGCAACGACCAGTCCGGCCATGATGTTGTCGCGCAAGCGGCCCGACCGACCACCGAGCACGATCGAGACAATGTGACGGCCATCTGCCTTGGCCGAGGTCATCAGGTTGAAGCCCGACAAGCGGGTGTAGCCGGTCTTGATGCCGTCCACGCCCTCGACGCGGCCAAGCAGTTTGTTGTGATTGCGGTAATTGCGGCCTGCGAACTCGAAGTTGCGGCTCTGGAACATGTGATAGTGGCGCGGGAAGCGCTCCTGGATGGCGCGCGCCAGGATGGTCAGGTCACGGGCCGTGGTCACCTGCTCGCGGTCGGGCAGGCCTGAGGCGTTCTTGAAGGTGGTGCGGCTCATGCCAAGCTGGCGGGCGCGGCGGGTCATCTGCTCGGCGAACGTGTCTTCGTCGCCAGCGATGTTCTCGGCCACGGTGACGGCAACGTCGTTGGCTGACTTGGTGATGAGCGCCATGATGGCGTCCTTCACCTCGATCGTTTCGCCGGGATCAAAACCGATCTTGGAAGGCGGGCGGGCGGCTGCATACGAGGAAACGCGCAAGGGCGAATCCATGCGGAAGCGACCACGCTCCATCTGCTCGAAAAGCATATAGAGCGTCATAACCTTGGTGATCGACGCCGGATGACGCAGCGCGTTCTCGTTCACGCCATGCAGCATGCGCCCGGTCTTGGCGTCAATCACGATGGAAGCGTAAGGAGGGCTGTAGCCACCACCACGCTTTTTGCGGGCTGCTTCAGCAGGAGACAGGGTGGCCGTGAGCGCTAAGGCCGCAACTGCAAAGGCACCGACAATAGCCGGCAAACGCTTAAAAACGCCAAAAAACGCCATACTTAAACCACCCGTACGCTACCAACTCTATGTGGCTGACCCGCGCGTTGCAGATCGGCCACATATCTGCACGTTAGCCGGGTGAGGTTACCCGACGGTTAAGGTGCGTCGGATTATCTACAAATGGTGCGTTGCAACATTTCCATTGACAATGATGGTGCGTTGCACAATAGTCTGGATATCAGGTTGTGGTGCAGCATCGCACCTGAAGAGATGAAACCGGGGCGTGCGCCCCACACAAACAAGGGGCGGCCTTATGGCCGGTGTAATCAGATGATGCAGCAGTTCGAAGCAATCCAGAAGGTTGGCAAGGAAAACGTCGACGCCACCCTCAAGTCATTCGGCGCAGCCTCCAAGAGCCTGCAGACCATTGCCGTCGAAACCACCGATTTCACCAAGAAGTCGTTCGAGCAGGGCACCGCCACTGTCGAGAAACTCGTCGCCGTGAAGACCCTGGACAAGGCATTCGAAATCCAGGCTGACTACGCCAAGACTGCCTACGAAGGCTTCGTTGCCCAGGCAAACAAAATGGGCGAACTTTACAC